>NZ_JBFUID010000006.1:0-144631 GCF_056402055.1 Pseudomonas sp. P4_C4
GCCTGCGGCAGCTCCTACAGGGGATCGCGTCACACCGACGCCAGCACCAGGTGCATGTAGCGTGTCAGGATGCCGAGCATTTCCTCTTCGGCGGCAGGCTCGTCTACGTTGAGCAGGCCCTGATATTCCATCCGGCCGATAATCGCCGTCAACACCTTGGCATCCTGATGCGGCTCGCGCGAGCCCAGCACCTGGAACAGCTGGCAAGAGCCCTGCAAGAGGATTTGCTGATGCGAGCGCACCAGTTCGGCCAGGCGCGGGTTGAGCAATGCCTCCTGACGGAACGCCTGTTCGGCCATCAAATGTTCACGGCGATTGACCAGTTGCCGGTGAACGTAATCGGTCATCAGCCGTGCAATGTCATCCGCCAGTTTCGAGCGCGCCTGCGGGCTGCCATCGCCACTGTCGATCATCTCGCGCAGCAGGCCCTCGTTGTTCACCCAAAGCTTGCCCATGTACGCCGCACTGCGTTCCACGTATTGGGCGAAGGTATCGGTGAGCAGGTCATCGATATCCTTGAAATAGTAAGTGGTCGCCGACAACGGTACTTGCGCCTCGGCGGCCACCGCACGGTGCCGTACGGCCCGTACGCCGTCACGCACGACAATGCGCATGGCGGCATCCAGGATTTCCTGTCGTCGCTGTTCGCTGCCCTGTCGGCTGGCCTTGCGGCCCTGGTACTGAACGCTTTCAGCGACCGCAGTGGCGATACCCGCTGCACCTTCTTGAGCCATTGCACGAATCACGACAGGTATTTCCTCTCAGATGAAAGTAACAAGTTGATACGTTTGTACCAGACAGGCAATAAAAAGCCGCCTCAAAGGCGGCTTTTTAATTGAAACACTTACGCTTGCGGCCGCATGTGCGGGAACAGGATCACGTCGCGGATCGACGGGGAGTTGGTCAGCAGCATCACCAGACGGTCGATACCGATGCCCTCACCCGCCGTTGGCGGCATGCCGTACTCCAGCGCACGAACGAAGTCGGCGTCGTAGTGCATGGCTTCGTCGTCGCCGGCGTCCTTGTCGGCCACCTGGGCCATGAAGCGCTCGGCCTGGTCTTCCGCGTCATTCAACTCGGAGTAGGCGTTGGCGATTTCACGACCACCGATGAACAGCTCGAAACGGTCGGTGACGTTCGGGTTGTCGTCGTTGCGACGGGCCAGCGGCGACACTTCGAACGGGTACTGGGTAATGAAGTGCGGCTGTTCCAGCTTGTGTTCGACCAGTTCTTCGAAAATCATCACCTGCAGCTTGCCCAGGCCTTCGAAGCCCAGCACCTTGGCGCCGGCCTTCTTGGCGATGGCGCGAGCCTTGTCGATGTCGTTCAGGTCGTCAGCGGTCAGCTCGGGGTTGTACTTGAGGATCGAGTCGAACACCGACAGACGCACGAACGGCTCGCCGAAGTGGAACACCTTGTCGCCGTATGGCACGTCGGTGCTGCCCAGAACCAGCTGCGCCAGTTCGCGGAACAGCTCTTCGGTCAGGTCCATGTTGTCTTCGTAGTCGGCGTAGGCCTGGTAGAACTCCAACATGGTGAATTCAGGGTTGTGACGAGTCGAAACGCCTTCGTTGCGGAAGTTGCGGTTGATCTCGAACACTTTCTCAAACCCGCCAACAACAAGGCGCTTGAGGTACAGCTCCGGCGCGATACGCAGGAACATGCCCATGTCCAGCGCATTGTGGTGGGTTTCGAACGGCTTGGCTGCCGCGCCGCCAGGAATGGTCTGCAGCATCGGCGTTTCCACTTCCAGGAAGTCACGCTTCATCAGGAAGCTACGGATGTGCGCGATGACTTGCGAACGCACGCGGAACGTCTGGCGCACGTCTTCGTTGACGATCAGGTCAACGTAGCGCTGGCGGTAGCGCTGTTCGGTGTCGGTCAGGCCGTGGTGCTTGTCCGGCAGTGGGCGCAGGGATTTGGTCAGCAGGCGCACGTTGGTCATTTCAACGTACAGGTCGCCCTTGCCGGAACGGGCCAGGGTGCCAACGGCTGCAATGATGTCGCCCATGTCCCAGGTTTTCACCGCGGCCAGGGTTTCTTCGGACAGGGTCTTGCGGTTGACGTAGACCTGGATGCGCCCGGTCATGTCCTGGATCACCATGAACGAGCCACGGTTGAGCATGATGCGACCGGCAACCTTGACCGGGATCGCAGCCTCTGCCAGCTCTTCCTTGGTCTTGTCCGCGTACTGTTTCTGCAGTTGCTCGCAGTAGTTTTCGCGGCGGAAGTCGTTCGGGAAGGCATTGCCCTTGGCGCGCTCGGCAGCAAGCTTTTCCTTGCGCAGGGCGATCAGGGAGTTTTCTTCCTGTTGCAGGGCTTGCGGGTCGAGTTCTAGGTCGCTCATGTCTTTAAATATTCCATCTGGTTCGTTGTCCCCGGCCTGCGGTCGGGGATCGCCGGCAAGCCGGCTCCTACAGGGATCGCGGTGTGTCAGCGTATTACAGCCCCGATTTCAGGCTCGCTTCCAGGTATTCGTCGATGTCGCCATCGAGCACCTTGTCACAGTCGCTGCGTTCGATGTTGGTGCGCAGATCCTTGATCCGCGAGGCATCGAGCACGTACGAACGGATCTGATGACCCCAGCCGATATCGGACTTGGTGTCTTCCAGCGCCTGGGACGCCGCGTTGCGCTTCTGTATTTCCTGCTCGTACAACCTGGCCCGCAGCATTTTCATGGCGGTGTCTTTGTTGGCGTGCTGGGAACGTTCGTTCTGGCAGCTGACCACGGTGTTGGTCGGTACGTGGGTGATACGTACGGCCGAGTCGGTGGTGTTTACGTGCTGACCACCGGCACCGGAGGAGCGATAGGTGTCGATCCGCAAGTCTGCCGGGTTGATTTCGATTTCCACCTTGTCATCGATCTCTGGCGAGACGAACACCGCGGAGAACGAGGTGTGGCGACGGTTGCCGGAGTCGAACGGGCTCTTGCGCACCAGACGGTGCACGCCGATCTCGGTCCGCAACCAGCCAAACGCGTATTCGCCCTTGATGTGCACGGTCGCGCCCTTGATCCCGGCGACTTCACCGGCCGACAGTTCCATGATGGTCGCGTCGAAACCGCGTTTGTCGGCCCAGCGCAGGTACATGCGCAGCAGAATGTTGGCCCAGTCCTGGGCTTCGGTGCCGCCGGAACCGGCCTGGATGTCCAGGTAGGCGTTATTCGGGTCCATTTCGTGGCTGAACATGCGGCGGAATTCCAGCTTGGCCAGACTTTCCTCGAGACGGGCCAGCTCGGCGACGACATCGCCCACTGCGCCTTCGTCGTTCTCTTCAACGGCCATGTCCAGCAGGTCGCGGCAATCGGCCAGACCAGTGTTCAACTCGTCCAGGGTATCGACGATCTGCGCCAGCGCAGCGCGCTCGCGGCCCAGTTCCTGGGCGTATTCAGGTTTGTTCCAGACACTCGGATCTTCAAGCTCGCGATTGACTTCGGTCAGACGCTCATGCTTTTGATCGTAGTCAAAGATACCCCCGAATAGTTTCGGAGCGCTCAGACAGGTCCTTGATGGTGTTCAGGATCGGGTTGATTTCCATGACGGGCAGCACTCGTTGGCGAACTTTTGAAAGCCGGCGAGTATACCGGGAAACGGTCGGTAACGGCAGTCCGCTTGGCCGAAAAGGCAGGGTTGCAGACGTTCTTTACGGCGATTGAGGCCATTGTGGGAGCGAGCTTGCTCGCGATGACGGAGTGTCAGTCCATGGACTCAGGAAATAGGGGAGATCACTCCACCCCAACCTGATTACGCCCATTGTTCTTCGCCGAATACAGCCCCTTGTCCGCCGCCAGGATCAGGTCGCGGCAGTTGCTGCCTGCTTTCGGCGTGATAGTCGACAGGCCGATGCTGATGGTCAGGCTCGAACCTTCGTTCGGTGAAATGTGCGGGATCTTCAGGGCGGCCACGGTCATGCGCAGCTTTTCCGCCACTAGCCGTGCACCGCCCTGGGAAGTGTTGGGTAGCACCAGGGCAAACTCTTCACCGCCGTATCGGGCCGGCAGGTCCGAAGGCCGGGCACTGGCGTCCTTGATCGCCGCGGCGACCTTGCGCAGGGCTTCATCGCCTTCCAGGTGGCCGAAGCTGTCGTTATAAGCCTTGAAGTAATCCACATCGATCATCAGCAACGACAACTGGCTTTGCTCGCGCAGCGAACGGCGCCACTCCAGTTCCATGTATTCATCGAAGTGCCGACGGTTCGACAACCCGGTCAGGCCATCGGAGTTCATCAGGCGTTGCAGCACCAGGTTGGTGTCGAGCAACTGCTGCTGGCTGACCCGCAACGCACGGTACGCCGCATCCCGTTGCAGCAGGGTCATATAGGAGCGCGAGTGATAGCGGATGCGTGCGACCAGTTCGATGTTATCCGGCAGCTTGACCAGATAATCGTTGGCTCCGGCCGCAAAGGCCGCGCTCTTGATCAACGGATCCTCCTTGGTCGACAGGACGATGATCGGAATGTCCTTGGTCGCCGGGTGATTGCGGTATTCACGTACCAGGCTCAGGCCGTCAAGGCCGGGCATCACTAAATCCTGCAGGATCACTGTCGGCTTGATGCGGACCGCGTGGGCGATGGCCTGGTGCGGGTCGGCGCAGAAGTGGAAATCGATATTCTCTTCGTTCGCCAAACCGCGGCGCACGGCTTCGCCGATCATGGCCTGATCGTCCACCAGCAACACCATGGCGGCGTTTTCGTCGGTCTTATAGCCGTCGAGCTGTAATTCATTCATGTGCGGTCACCTGAGTACTACTTGAGCCAGGAATGAGGAAAAAGGTGCTCATTTGGCGAAAATCTCCAGCAATCGTGGTGCTATCTTGTCCAGCGGGCGAATTTCCACGGCAGCGTCGATGGCCGCGGCCGCCTTCGGCATGCCGTACACCGCACTGCTGTTTTGGTCTTGTGCGATGGTCAGGAAGCCCTGTTGGCGCATGAGTTTAAGCCCCTGGGCGCCATCACGCCCCATGCCGGTGAGCAAAACCCCCACGGCGTCACCGTTCCAGTAACTGGCCACGCTCTCGAAGAACACATCGATGGAGGGCCGGTAGATCTCGTTGACCGGCTCGGCGGTGTAGGCCAGCGTGCCGTTTTTCAGCAAGCGAATATGGTGATTGGTGCCGGCCAGCAATACCGTGCCGCTTTGCGGCGGCTCGCCGTTCTCGGCCAGGCGCACATTGAGGCCGCTGGCGCTGCCGAGCCATTCAGCCATGCCGGCGGCAAACACCTGGTCAACGTGCTGCACCAGCACGATGGCCGGAGAGAAATCACTCGGCAGTCCCTTGAGCAAGACTTCCAGCGCTGCCGGCCCACCGGCGGATGAGCCAATGGCGATCAGGCTCTGGCGTGAGCCCGTGCTGCGCAACGGTGTCGGCGCCGGACGCGGGCGGTTGCCCTTGTCGCCGATCAGCCAGCCGATGTTGAGGATCTTGCGCAACAACGGCGCGGCCGCTTCCTGGGCATTGCCAGTGCCGATGGCCGGGGTGTCGACCACGTCCAGCGCACCGTGGCCCATGGCCTCGAACACCCGGTGCACGTTCTGCTGGCTATCCACAGTGACGATGACGATGGCACACGGGGTCTCGGCCATGATCCGCCGCGTGGCCTCGACGCCGTCCATCACCGGCATGATCAGGTCCATCAGAATCAGGTCCGGCGTGTCCAGCGCGCACTGGCGCACCGCCTCGACGCCATTGCCGGCAACCCAGACCACCTCGTGGGCCGGCTCGAATGCCAGGGCGCGGCGCAGGGCCTCCACCGCCATGGGCATGTCGTTGACGATTGCGATTCTCATGCCCGCGCTCCTCCGATGAGCTCGACCACCGCATCGAGCAAGGCGTCGTCATGAAAACTGGCCTTGGCTAGATAATAGTCGGCCCCGGCATCCAGTCCACGACGCCGGTCCTCTTCACGATCCTTGTAGGACACCACCATCACCGGCAGCGATTGCAGGCGATTGTCCCGACGCAGCAGCGTGACCAGTTCGATGCCATCCATGCGCGGCATATCGATGTCGGTGATCAGCAGATCGAAATCCTCCGAACGCAGCGCGTTCCAGCCGTCCATGCCGTCCACCGCAACCGCCACGTCGTAGCCGCGATGGAGCAACAGCTTGCGCTGCAACTCACGCACGGTCAGGGAATCATCCACCACCAGAATTCGTTTGCGGGCCGCCTCGACCACCTGATTGCTGTGGCGGGCAATGCGCTCCAGACGCCCCGTGTTGAGCAATTTATCCACCGAACGCAGCATGTCTTCGACATCGACGATCAGCACCACCGAACCGTCGTCGAGCAGGGCCCCGGCGGAAATGTCCTGCACCTTGCCCAGACGCTCATCCAGCGGCAACACCACCAATGTCCGCTCACCGATAAACCGTTCCACTGCCACGCCGTAGATCGCATCGCGCTCGCGAATCACCACGACTTTCAGGGTTTGCCCGCTGTTCTGACTGGCCGGACGCTGCAGCAACTGACTGGCCGCCACCAGGCCGACATGCCGGCCTTCGTGCCAGAAATGCTGGCGGCCTTCGACCTGCACGATATCCGCCGGCTCCAGGTCGCACATGCGCTCGATATGCGCCAGCGGGAAGGCATAGGCTTCGTCGCCGACTTCCACCACGAGGCTGCGCACCACCGACAGGGTCAGCGGTACCTCAAGGTGGAAACGACTGCCCTCGCCCGCCGTCTGCTCCAGCACCACCGCGCCGCGCAACTGCCGGACCATATGCTGCACCGCATCCAGGCCGACGCCGCGACCGGACACCTCGGTGACCGTGTCGCGCAAACTGAAACCGGGCAGGAACAGGAACGTCAGCAGCTCTTCTTCGCTCAACTGCGCGGCGGTTTGCGCGGGCGACAAACTACGTTCAACGATGCTGCGACGGACCTTTTCCAGGTCCACGCCGTTACCGTCATCGCTCAATTCCAGCACCAGCAGGCCGGCCTGATGCGAAGCGCGCAGGCGAATCAAACCTTCCGCCGGCTTGCCCGCCAGCAGGCGCTGTTCCGGGGTTTCGATGCCGTGGTCGACCGCATTGCGCAACAAGTGAGTCAGCGGCGCTTCGAGCTTTTCCAGCACGTCGCGATCAACCTGAGTCTTCTCGCCTTCAATCTCCAGTCGCACCTGTTTGCCCAGATCGCGCCCCAGATCACGGACCATACGCACCTGACCGGTCAGCACATCGGCAAACGGCCGCATGCGACAGGCCAGCGCCGTGTCGTATAACACCTGTGCCCGCTGGCTGGCATGCCAGGCGAACTCATCGAGTTCGGTGTTCTTTTCCATGAGCAGTTGCTGGGATTGCGCGAGCAAGCGGCGCGCATCCTCAAGGGCTTCCCGGGCCTCCAGGCTCAAGGCATGATCCTTGAGATGCACGTTGAGACTCTCCAGTGCACGCAGGCTGTTGCTCTGCATGCGCTTGAGGCGCTGCATGGTCGCAAGGTGCGGTTTGAGCCGCAGGGTTTCCACCAGGGATTTGCTCGACAGATCGAGCAGGCTGTTCAGGCGTTCGGCGGTGACACGCAGCACGCGTTCGCCGTTTTCGGTGGTGCGTGTGATCTTGCGCGGGGCTGGCGCCGATGGCTGTTCGTCGGCAGGCGCCAACGACTCGACCTTGGGCGCGGGTGCTTCGAGTTGAAGTTCGGCCATCACCGGTTCTGCTGGTGCAATCAACGGCGCCGTCGGGTCCAGTATCCGCGCCATCAATGCCACATAGGCGTCGATGTCCGCGTCCCCCGGCGTGCTGCCTGGCGTGGCAATGCGCATCAGCAAATCGGTGCCTTGCAACAACGCATCGATGTGCCCGGGACGCAGCAACAAACGCCCTTCCTGGGCACTGACCAGGCAATCTTCCATCACATGGGCAACGCTGACCCCGGCATCGACGCCAACGATCCGCGCCGCCCCCTTGAGTGAGTGCGCCGCACGCATGCACGATTCAAGTTGATCGGCCAGGGTCGGGTCGCGCTCAAGCGCCAGCAGGCCGACACTCAAGACCAGGGTCTGGGCTTCGGCCTCCAGGCTGAACAGCTCCAGCAAAGAGGCGTCGCGCATTTGCTCGGGGGTCATGTGAGGCTCCGGGTCACGGCGGACAACAGCTGTTCTTCATCCAGCCAACGCAGGCTGCGACCTTTGAATTGCAACACGCCACGGGTGTATTTGGCGCTGGCCTGAGCACCCGAGCGCGATGCGGTATCGAGGATTTGCTCGTCGATGGCGTGAATCCCGTCGACTTCGTCCACCGGCACTACCACCGGCCCGCCGTGGGCCGCAATGATCAGCATGCGCGGCATGACCCGAGTGCCGGGTGCGACGTTGCTGGCGCCGTCGAGGCCGAGCAGCTCCACCAGTGACAGACAGGCAACCAAGGCGCCGCGCACATTCGCTACGCCGAGCAAGGCTCGGGAGCGCTGGTGCGGCAAGGAGTGAATCGCCTGCAGCGGCGCCACCTCGACCAGATTGCGCGTGGCCAGGCCCAGCCATTCTTCACCCAGACGGAACATCAACAACGAGCGGGTTTTCACCTCGCTCTCGACCGTGACGGACACTGGCCCGCGATCCTCCTGCTGCAACGCATAGCGATCGAGCAAGCGTGTGGCGGCCGCCGAATACACCGCACAATTGCGGCAATGAACATGTTCGGCCAGCAACGGGCAGGACTTGTCACCGTGGATACCAATACGGTTCCAGCAGTCGTCGATGGCCTGGGCATCCCGGGTGACACTAAAGGTGTCGGTGGCGATCATCGTTTACGCTCACTGTCGGCGGCGCGCTCACTGTCGGCGGCGCGCTCGCTGCGGGCGGCACGCTGCTGCAATCGTCTGGCCCCCGTCGCGTCGCCCTGGGCCTGCAGCAATGCGGCCAAGTGCATCAACGCATCGGGATGTTGCGGTTCGAGGTACAACGCCTTGCGATAAAAGCCCTGGGCTTCGAGGACGTTTCCGGCGACATCGCTGAGCAGTCCCAGCCAATAGAACACCTGGGCTACCGGTTCATGACCGCGCAAATAGTTTTCACAAGCGGCCCTCGCCTCGGCGCTTTTGCCTTCATCGGCCAGCGCGGCGATGTTCGCCAGCAGCACGGCCGTATCGGTGCCAGACGTTTTCGGCGCAGAAGCCAGCGGAACAACACTGGCAAATGGGCGACTGCGCACTGGCGCAGGCGGTGGGTTGCGTAGCGGTTGCGGCACAGGCAATGGTGCTGGAACGAATGCCGGCAAGGGTTCGAAGTCCGGAGTCCCCTGTCGACTGAACGCGAAGGACTGTGCGATACCGATCGAACGCATCCCCAAACGCCCCAGCAGACTGCCTTCGGCCGGACCGATAAACAGCACGCCGTCAACGTGGGTCAGGCATTTGAGCACTTCGAAGACTTGCTTCTGGGTCGGCTGGTCGAAGTAAATCAGCAGGTTGCGACAAAACACGAAATCGAATGGCGGGTCACCGGCCAGCAAGGCCGGATCCAGCAGATTGCCGACCTGCAAGCGCACCTGCTCCTGCACACACGGGTTCAGGCGATAGCTGTCACCCTCGGCAATGAAATGGCGATCGCGAAACGCAATGTCGTCGCCCCGAAAGGAATTCCTGCCGTACAAGGCGCGCCCGGCTTTTTCCACCGACAGCGGGCTGACGTCCATGCCGTCGACCTTGAACTGGTGCGGCTTGAGCCCGGCATCGAGCAATGCCATGGCGATCGAGTAGGGTTCCTCGCCAGTGGAACACGGCAGGCTGAGGATCCGCAGCGCACGCAGATTGTTGATTTCAGCCAGACGTTTGCTCGCCAGTTTCGCCAGGGTGGCGAAGGATTCCGGATAACGGAAGAACCAGGTTTCCGGAACGATCACCGCTTCGATCAACGCCTGCTGTTCGTCCCGCGAGCCCTGCAAGGTGCGCCAATACTCATCGGCCGAGGGTGCTTGCGCCGCAATGCTGCGCTGGCGCACCGCTCGCTCGATGATTGCCAGCCCCACGGAAGTCACGTCGAGTCCGATACGCTCCTTGAGGAAGTCGAAAAAACGCTGATCGCTGTTCATGGCCGCTCCTCCAACAGCGCCGGATCCAGTGGCGGCGAGGGGAACAACAAGGCGCGAACCTGTTCGTCCAGCAGATCGCTGACCCGTACCCATTGCAGCAAGCCCTGCTCGTCCTTGCGCACCGGCCCGAGGTAAGGCGCCTGGCGATTGTCCAGACCGTAGGGCTGAAAATCCGCCGGATCGCAGCGCAAGGTGTCGGTCGCCTGTTCCAGAATCAATCCGAGCAACTGTGTTTCGGTAGTTTCATCCGGGCGATAGTTGACCAGCACCAGTCGCGTGCTGGTACGGGCCTGCGCAGGCGTACCAAACGTCAGTGCGCTCAAGTCGATCACCGGCACCACGGTGCCCCGATAGGCGAACACCCCGGCGACCCAGACGGGTGCATGGGGAATGGGCTTCAAGGGCAGGCGCGGCAGCACTTCCGTCACCTCGATGGCTTGCAACGCATAGCGCTCGCTGCCGATGCGGAACACCAGAAACAATGCATGCGGCGCCTGCTTCACGGCAGAGCGTTTGGCCGAGATTTCGCTCATCAGACTTTGAATCGCGTAACGCCGCTGCGCAGCCCGACGGCCACCTGGCTCAGCTCATCGATGGCGAAACTGGCCTGACGCAGAGACTCGACGGTCTGGCTGCTGGCATCGCCCAACTGCACCAGCGCGTGGTTGATCTGCTCGGCGCCGGTGGCCTGGGCCTGCATGCCTTCGTTGACCATCAGCACCCGCGGCGCCAGCGCCTGAACCTGATGGATGATCTGCGACAACTGCTCGCCGACTTGCTGCACCTCGGACATGCCGCGACGCACTTCCTCGGAGAACTTGTCCATGCCCATGACCCCGGCCGATACCGCCGACTGGATCTCGCGAACCATCTGCTCGATGTCATAGGTGGCCACCGCCGTCTGGTCCGCCAGACGCCGCACTTCGGTGGCGACCACGGCAAAACCGCGTCCGTATTCCCCGGCCTTCTCGGCCTCGATGGCGGCGTTGAGCGACAACAGGTTGGTCTGGTCGGCGACCTTGACGATGGTCACCACCACCTGATTGATGTTGCCGGCCTTCTCGTTGAGGATCGCCAGTTTGGCGTTGACCAGATCGGCTGCGCCCATCACCGAGTGCATGGTTTCCTCCATGCGTGCCAGGCCCTGCTGGCCGGAACCGGCGGCTACGGAAGCCTGATCGGCGGCGGTGGAAACCTCGGTCATGGTGCGCACCAGATCCCGGGAAGTGGCGGCGATTTCACGGGAAGTCGCACCGATTTCCGTGGTGGTGGCGGCAGTTTCGGTGGCGGTGGCTTGTTGCTGCTTGGACGTCGCGGCGATCTCGGTCACCGACGTGGTCACCTGCACCGACGAACGCTGGGCCTGGGACACCAGGGATGTGAGCTCGGTCATCATGTCATTGAAGCCGGTCTCTACCGCGCCGAATTCGTCCTTGCGCTCCAGATTCAGGCGGCTGCTGAGGTCACCGGTGCGCATGATTTCGAGGATTTTCACGATGCGGTTCATCGGCGCCATGATGGCGCGCATCAACAACAGGCCGCAGAGGGCGGCGGCCAGCACCGCGATCGCCAGGGAAATGCCCATGATGACTTTGGCGGTGAGCACCGCATCATCAATGGCCGCGATTTCTCTGTCCGCCACAGTCTTGTTATGACGCAGGATGTCATTGACCTTCATTCGACCCGCTATCCAGGTCGGGGTCAGTTCACCTTTGAACATGTTGACGGCCTCGGCGTTCTGGTTGCGTTTATACAACTCGATCACCTCGGCCAGAATCCGGTGGTAGTCCTCATGAAGTTTTTCGAAGGCTGCGTAATCGACCCTGTCTTCTTCGTCGGTAATCGTTGCACGGTAGAGGTCCATCTGCTCGTTCAACCGCTCAGCGAAGCCCTTGAAGTTCGCGGCATCCTCGGCACTGAAGCCCTGCCCTTCCTCCAGGCCGAGCATGGCCTGAATGCGTACATAACTGTCGGACCACGCGCCACGAATCATCGAACTGTAATACAACCCTGGCAGAGCGTCCTCACGCACGCTGGCCTCGCTGTTTTCGATCGTCAACAGCCGGGAATACGAGACGACCACCATCAGCAACATGATGGCGATAATTACCGCAAAGCTCGCCAAAATGCGTTGGCGTAACGTCCAGTTCTTCACAGTCAATCCTCGGGGCCTGATTCGAAATGCGGGGAGTATAGCCGAGGGTGGTGTTTCATTTATAAGACGGTGCGCACCGCTTCTCATCCCGTTGAAAAAAGGCGGGATGGGTGCCTGGGATGATTGGGCAGAAAGGGACCGTGCAATAGTCATTGGGGAGGTGTTGTGGCCGAAAACGCCATCGCGAGCAAGCTCGCTCCCACATTGAATCTCTGGCGTACACAAAATCTGTGATCACTGAAGATCCCCCTGTGGGAGCGAGCTTGCTCGCGATGGCGGACTGAAGGTTTACAGGGAAGCCTGGCGAACCTGCTTCTCCAGCTCGGCCTTCAACCCCGGCTCCAGCTTGAGCTGGCGCRCCAGCTCGTCGAGGTAGGCCTTCTCCATGAAGTTTTCCTCATCCACCATCATCACGCTGGCGATGTACATCTCGGCGGCGATTTCCGGGGAGCGGGCGGCGCGGGCGACATCGCTCGGGTCCAGCGGCTTGTTGAGCTCGGCGTGCAGCCAGTGTTGCAGTTCCTGATCGCTGTCGAGCCGGGTGAATTCGCCTTCGATCAAGGCACGCTCACGCTCATCGACATGACCGTCAGCCTTGGCCGCCGCCACCAGCGCCTTGAGAATCGCCTGACTGTGCAGCTCGACTTGCGCGGCCGGCACGCGGTCCAGGGTTTGCGGTTCCGTACCGGCCGCACCGCCCTGCTGCGCTTGCCAGTTGCCGTAGGCTTTGTAAGCCAGCGCGCCCAACGCGGCGAGACCGCCGTAGACCGCAACCTTGCCCCCGACTTTACGGGCCTTTTTGCTGCCGAGCAGCAAGCCCATGGCGCCTGCCGCCAATGCCCCGCCACTCGCGCCGGAGAGCAAGCTACCGAGGACACTGGTGCCACCGCTCGCACCCTTTTGCTGGGAGCTACCGGCCTTGTTCTGCAACAGGTCCTGGCCGGATTTGAGTAGTTGATCGAGCAATCCACGGGTGTTCATTTGCCGCCTCCACAAGACGTTTAACCTGAAACCAAGGCCACCAGCCTAGATCGAAAGTGCCCACGTCCCGTCGGCGAGAGTGCTTCCAGATGTTGCATCCCCTCAATGCGCGCATTGCCGCTTGCGCCTACCTATCAGAAAAAACGATATACACTCTCACCAATCGATAAAAACAGCCCACCGGGTGCTTTCCCATGATGACCTTGCGTCAGATCCGTCATTTCATCGCCGTGGCCGAGACTGGCTCTATCTCCGCCGCCGCACAAACCGCGTTCATTTCCCAGTCGACCCTGACCCTGGCGATCCAGCAACTGGAAGAGGAAATCGGCGTCAGCCTGTTCAGCCGCCATGCCAAGGGCATGACCCTGACCCACCAGGGCCATCAATTCCTGCGTCAGGCGCACTTGATCCTGGCCACGGTGGATAACGCCAAGCGCAGCCTGCAACAGAGCACCGATCAGGTCGCCGGACAGTTGATCGTCGGCGTGACCAGCCTGGTGGCCGGTTATTACCTGGCGGATTTGCTCACCCGCTTCCAGCGCGCCTACCCCAACGTGGAAATCCGCGTGATGGAGGATGAGCGCCCCTACATCGAGCATTTGCTGGTCAGCGGCGAGATCGATGTCGGCGTACTGATCCTGTCCAACCTCGAAGACCGCCACGCCTTGCAGACCGAAGTGCTGACCCACTCACCGCACCGGCTATGGCTGCCGGCCCAGCACCCGTTGCTGGAACACGACAGCATCAACCTCGCCGACGTGGCCCGCGAGCCTTTGATTCAACTGAACGTCGATGAAATGGACCGCAACGCCCAGCGCATGTGGTCAGCAGCCTCACTGCAACCGCGCATCACCCTGCGCACGGCTTCGACCGAAGCGGTGCGCAGCCTGGTGGCCGCCGGATTGGGCGTGTCGATCCAGCCCGACATGACCTATCGCCCGTGGTCACTGGAGGGCGACATCATCGAAGCGCGGCCGATTGCCGACCTCAGCCAGACCCTGGATGTCGGCCTGGCGTGGCGTCGCGGTACCGCGCGGCCGGCGCTGGTGGACCCGTTTCTCACGGTCGCCCGCGAACAACCCCAAGGCGGGCGCAAGCCATCTATTTAATCGAACGCCACCTTCAGTATTTAGTATTTGTTGTCCTCGGGTCCGCGAACTAGTCTTGTTGCATCTAATAAAGACGGCCGGGCCCCAGCCACTGGGAGCGCTGCCATGTCTACACAAGAAGCCACACAAAAAACGAGAACCCGAAAAATGGCTGGCGCGCAGACCCCGTTGTTCACCGCATTGTTGATCGATGGTGAATTAGTCGCCGGTCAAGGCTGCGTCGAGCCGATTCTCAACCCCGCCACCGGGGAAGTCCTGACCCGGATCGCCGAAGCCAGCACCGAGCAAGTCGAAGCCGCGATCCTCGCCGCCCACCGAGCCTTTGCCGGTTGGTCACGCACCACGCCACAACAGCGTTCGAACCTGTTGCTGGAGATCGCCAACGCCATCGAAAAAAATGCCGACCTGCTGGCCCGCCTAGAATCCATGAACTGCGGCAAGCCGTTGCACCTGGCCCGTCAGGATGACCTGAATGCCACGGTCGACGTGTTCCGCTTCTTCGCAGGTGCCGTGCGCTGCCAGACCGGCCAACTCAGCGGCGAATACCTGCCGGGCTACACCAGCATGGTCCGTCGCGATCCTATCGGGGTCGTGGCGTCGATTGCGCCGTGGAACTACCCGATCATGATGGCCGCGTGGAAAATCGCCCCGGCCCTCGCCGCCGGCAACACCCTGGTGTTCAAGCCGTCGGAACACACGCCGCTGTCGATCCTCGCCCTGGCGCCAGCGCTGGCCGAGATCCTGCCACGGGGTGTGATCAACATCGTTTGCGGTGGTGGCGAAGGCGTCGGCAGCCACCTGGTGAATCACCCTAAAGTGCGCATGGTGTCGCTGACTGGCGATATCGTCACTGGCCAGAAAATTCTTCAAGCCGCCGCCAAAACCCTCAAACGTACCCACCTCGAACTCGGCGGCAAGGCCCCGGTGATCGTCTGCAACGATGCCGACATTCAGGCCGTGGTCGAAGGCGTGCGCACCTACGGCTATTACAACGCAGGCCAGGATTGTACCGCTGCCTGCCGCATTTATGCCCAAGCCGGGATTCATGACCGTTTGGTGGTCGAACTCGGCGCGGCCGTCAGCAGCCTGCGCTTCGCCGGCAAACGCGACGCCGACAATGAAATCGGCCCGCTGATCAGCACCCGCCAGCGCGACCGCGTGGCCAGTTTTGTCGAACGCGCCCTCGGCCAGCCGCACATCGAGCGGGTGACCGGCGCAGCCGTGCATTCCGGTGCCGGCTTCTATTACCAGCCGACCCTGTTGGCCGGCTGCAAGCAAGGCGATGAAATCGTCCAGCGCGAAGTGTTCGGGCCGGTGGTCACCGTGACTCGCTTCGATGAACTGGAACAAGCGGTGGACTGGGCCAACGATTCGGAATACGGCCTGGCCTCGTCGGTCTGGACCCAGAACCTCGACAAGGCCATGCAGGTCGCGGCGCGCTTGCAGTACGGCTGCACCTGGATCAACAGCCACTTCATGCTGGTCAGCGAAATGCCCCATGGCGGCCTGAAGCGTTCGGGCTACGGCAAAGACCTGTCCAGCGATTCGCTTCAGGACTACAGCGTGGTGCGGCACATCATGGCCCGCCATGGCGAGCATCTCTGACTACGCTTATAACAAGCCACCAACGGCATGCTTCACCACGTTCAAGACACTGCCCCGACCATAATTAAAGAAGAGGGAATTCCCATGTTCGTGCACAAGACCGCACTGCTCAGTGCAATCACCACCGCGCTGCTGGCCAGTGCCAGTGTCCAGGCCGCCGAGCCGCTCAAAGCTGTCGGGGCGGGCGAAGGCCAACTGGATATTGTGGCTTGGCCCGGCTACATCGAACGTGGCGAGAGCGACAAGGCCTACGACTGGGTGACCGGTTTCGAGAAGGAAACCGGCTGCAAGGTCAACGTCAAGACCGCGGCCACCTCCGATGAAATGGTTAGCCTGATGGCCAAGGGCGGTTATGACCTGGTCACCGCATCCGGCGATGCCTCTCTGCGCCTGATCGTCGGCAAGCGTGTACAGCCGATCAACACCGCGTTGATCCCGAACTGGAAAAACCTCGACCCGCGCCTCAAGGATGGACCGTGGTACGTGGTCAACAAGCAGACCTACGGCGCCCCGTATCAGTGGGGCCCGAACGTGCTGATGTACAACACCAACGTGTTCAAGACCGCGCCCACCAGTTGGGGCGTGCTGTTCAATGCGGAAAACCTGCCGGACGGCAAGCCGAACAAGGGCCGTGTGCAGGCCTATGACGGCCCGATCTACATCGCCGACGCGGCGCTGTACCTGAAGACCGCCAAGCCGGAACTGGGCATCCAGAACCCCTACGAACTGACCGAAGCCCAATACAAGGCCGTGCTCGACCTGTTGCGCGCCCAGCAGCCGTTGATCCACCGCTACTGGCACGACACCACGGTACAGATGAGCGACTTCAAGAACGAAGGCGTGGTCGCCTCCGGCGCGTGGCCGTATCAGGTCAACGGCCTGATGAACGAGAAGCAGCCAATCGCCTCGACCATCCCGAAAGAAGGCGCCACCGGTTGGGCCGACACCACCATGATGCACGCCGAGGCCAAGCACCCGAACTGCGCCTACAAGTGGATGAACTGGTCGCTGCAACCGAAAGTCCAGGGTGACGTAGCGGCGTGGTTCGGCTCGTTGCCAGCGGTTCCGGCGGCGTGCAAGGAGAGCGAACTGCTCGGCGCCGAAGGCTGCAAGACCAACGGATTCGACCAGTTCGACAAGATCGCCTTCTGGAAAACCCCGCAAGCTGAAGGCGGCAAGTTCGTACCGTACAGCCGCTGGACCCAGGACTACATCGCGATCATGGGCGGCAGGTAACCCGCCCTCCCCTGTGGGAGCGAGCTTGCTCGCGATGAGGGCATTACAGTCAGTATCTCTATCGACTGACACTCCGCCATCGCGAGCAAGCTCGCTCCCACATTTGATCACCGTCGTTGCCGCTTCCGCGCTCGGCTGGCAGATAAAAGATGTTCGTTTTTTCAGAAGTCCAGGCAGGGCCGCTGCGACGGCCTTCGCCTTTTTGGAGCACCGCACCATGACGCTTGCAGTCCAGTTCACCAACGTTTCCCGTCAGTTCGGCGAAGTGAAAGCCGTTGACCGGGTTTCCATCGACATCCAGGACGGCGAGTTTTTCTCCATGCTGGGGCCTTCCGGCTCGGGCAAAACCACCTGCTTGCGCCTGATCGCCGGTTTTGAACAACCGAGCGCAGGTTCCATCCGGATTCATGGCGAAGAGGCCGCCGGCCTGCCGCCGTACCAGCGTGACGTGAACACCGTGTTCCAGGATTACGCGCTGTTCCCGCACATGAACGTTCGCGACAACGTCGCCTACGGCTTGAAGGTTAAAGGCATCGGCAAGGCTGAACGCCTCAAGCGCGCCGAAGAATCCCTGGAGATGGTCGCCCTCGGCGGCTACGGCGAGCGTAAGCCGGTGCAGCTCTCCGGTGGTCAGCGCCAGCGTGTGGCCCTCGCCCGCGCTTTGGTCAACCGTCCACGGGTGCTGCTGCTCGACGAACCCCTCGGTGCACTCGACCTGAAACTGCGCGAGCAAATGCAGGGCGAGTTGAAGAAGCTGCAACGCCAGCTCGGCATCACCTTCATTTTCGTCACCCACGACCAGACCGAAGCACTGTCGATGTCCGACCGCGTGGCCGTGTTCAACAAGGGCCGCATCGAACAAGTCGATAGTCCGCGCAACCTGTACATGAAACCGGCCACCACCTTCGTGGCGGAATTCGTTGGCACTTCCAACGTGATTCGCGGCGACCTGGCCAGGCAGTTGAGTGGCAACCCGCAGCCGTTCTCGATTCGCCCGGAGCATGTGCGTTTCGCCGAAGGCCCGCTGGCCAGCCACGAAATCGAAGTCACCGGCTTGCTCCACGATATCCAGTACCAGGGCAGCGCCACCCGCTACGAGCTGAAACTGGAAAACGGCCAGACCCTGAACATCAGCCAGGCCAACAACCAATGGCAGGACACCAGCGCACAACACCAGACCGGCCAACGCATCAGTGCACGCTGGGCGCGTGAAGCCATGATTGCATTGCACGACACCGTTGCGGGCGGGGTGTGACATGAACACCCTGGCTATCTCCCAAACCCAGTCGGGCGGCTCGCCGTTGCGCCGGTTCTCCAACCTGCTGTATCGCCGGCCAAACCTATACCTGTCGATGCTGCTGGTGCCACCGCTGCTGTGGTTCGGCGCGATCTACCTGGGCTCGTTGCTGGTGCTGCTGTGGCAGGGTTTCTACACCTTCGATGACTTCACCATGGCGGTCACCCCTGACCTGACCCTGGCGAACTTCACCGCGCTGTTCCAGCCGTCGAACTTCGACATCATCCTGCGCACCCTGGGCATGGCGATTGTCGTGTCGATGGCCAGCGCCGTCGTCGCGTTCCCGATTGCCTACTACATGGCGCGCTACACCACGGGCAAGACCAAGGCGTTTTTCTACATCGCGGTGATGATGCCGATGTGGGCCAGTTACATCGTCAAGGCGTACGCCTGGACGCTGCTGCTGGCCAAGGGTGGCGTGGCGCAGTGGTTCGTGCAGCACCTGGGGCTGGAACCGGTTCTGCAATTGGTGCTGGGCATTCCGGGCGTTGGCGGCAGCACCTTGTCGACCTCGCATCTGGGGCGCTTCATGGTATTCGTCTACATCTGGTTGCCGTTCATGATCCTGCCGATCCAGGCCTCGCTGGAGCGCCTGCCGCCGTCGCTGCTGCAAGCCTCCGCCGACCTCGGTGCCAAGCCGCGCCAGACCTTTACGCAAGTGATTCTGCCGCTGTCGATCCCGGGTATCGCCGCAGGTTCCATCTTCACCTTCTCGCTGACCCTGGGCGACTTCATCGTACCGCAACTGGTCGGCCCGCCCGGCTACTTCGTCGGCAGCATGGTGTATGCCCAGCAAGGCGCGATCGGCAACATGCCGATGGCCGCAGCGTTCACCCTGGTGCCGATCGTGCTGATCGCCATCTACCTGTCCATCGTCAAACGACTGGGGGCCTTCGATGCACTCTGAATCTTCATCTCAAGGGCAGGCCTCTCTCGGCCTGCGCATTGCCGCCTGGGGCGGGTTGCTGTTCCTGCACTTCCCGATCCTGATCATCTTCCTGTACGCCTTCAACACCGAAGACGCTGCGTTCAGCTTTCCGCCCAAGGGCTTCACCCTGAAGTGGCTCAGCGTGGCGTTCTCACGGCCGGACGTGCTCGAAGCCATCAAGCTGTCGTTGCAGATCGCCTCGATTGCCACCCTGATCGCCATGGTCCTCGGCACGCTGGCGTCCGCCGCGTTGTACCGCCGGGACTTCTTCGGCAAGCAAGGCATCTCGCTGATGCTGATCCTGCCGATTGCCCTGCCGGGGATCATCACCGGGATCGCGTTGCTGGCGACCTTCAAGACATTGGGCATCGAGCCGGGGATGTTCACCATCATCGTCGGCCACGCGACCTTCTGCGTGGTGATTGTCTACAACAACGTCATCGCCCGCTTGCGCCGCACCTCCCACAGCTTGATCGAGGCCTCGATGGACCTCGGCGCCGACGGCTGGCAGACCTTCCGCTACATCATCCTGCCGAACCTCGGCTCGGCGTTGCTGGCCGGCGGCATGCTGGCGTTTGCCCTGTCGTTCGACGAAATCATCGTCACCACCTTCACCGCCGGCCATGAACGCACCCTGCCGCTGTGGCTGCTCAACCAGCTCAGCCGCCCACGGGACGTGCCGGTGACCAACGTCGTGGCGATGCTGGTGATGCTGGTGACCATGCTGCCGATTCTTGGTGCGTATTACCTGACCCGGGGCGGCGAAAGCGTTGCCGGTAGCGGCGGGAAGTAACCAAATAACCACTGAAGGAACCGAATCCCTGTAGGAGTGAGCCTGCTCGCGATGACTGACTGTCATTCAACAGTGATGTCGACTGTAAGACCGCTATCGCGAGCAGGCTCACTCCTACATTTAGATCCGGTTCAGGCAGCAAAATAAAAGTGTTAGTGAGGACAGAGCCATGCAAACCAAACTCTTGATCAACGGCCAACTGCAAAGCGGCGAAGGCCCCGCCCAACCGGTGTTCAACCCGGCACAGGGTCGTGTGCTGGTGGAAATCAACGAAGCCAGCGCAGCCCAGGTCGATGCAGCCGTACGCGCCGCCGACGCCGCGTTCGACAGCTGGTCGCAGACCCCGCCGAAAGCGCGTTCGCTGCTGCTGCTCAAACTCGCCGATGCCATCGAGGCCCATGGCGAAGAGCTGGCCAAACTGGAATCGGACAACTGCGGCAAGCCTTACAGCGCCGCGCTGAACGACGAGATCCCGGCGATTGCCGACGTGTTCCGCTTCTTCGCCGGCGCCAGCCGCTGCATGAGCGGTTCGGCCGGTGGCGAATACCTGCCCGGCCACACCTCGATGATCCGCCGCGACCCGGTGGGCGTGATCGCCTCCATCGCGCCCTGGAACTACCCGTTGATGATGGTCGCCTGGAAAATCGCCCCGGCCCTGGCCGCCGGTAATACCGTGGTGCTCAAGCCGTCGGAACAAACCCCACTGACCGCCCTGCGCCTGGCCGAACTGGCGTCGGACATTTTCCCGGCTGGTGTGCTCAACCTGGTGTTCGGTCGTGGCCCTACCGTCGGCAGCCCTCTGGTCACCCACCCGAAAGTGCGCATGGTGTCGCTGACCGGCTCGATTGCCACCGGCTCGAACATCATTTCCAGCACTGCCGACAGCGTCAAACGCATGCACATGGAATTGGGCGGCAAAGCCCCGGTGATCATCTTCGACGACGCCGATATCGACGCCGCCGTCGAAGGCATCCGCACCTTCGGTTTCTACAACGCCGGGCAAGACTGCACCGCCGCCTGCCGCATCTATGCCCAGGCAGGCATCTACGACAAGTTCGTCGAGAAACTCGGAGCGGCCGTCAGCAGCATCAAGTACGGCTTGCAGGATGATCCATCGACCGAACTCGGCCCGCTGATCACCGCGCAACACCGCGACCGCGTGGCCGGTTTCGTCGAACGCGCCGTAGCCCAGCCGCATATCCGCCTGATCACTGGCGGTAAAGCTGTCGACGGCGACGGGTACTTCTTCGAACCGACCGTGCTGGCCGACGCGCAGCAGGACGACGAGATCGTGCGCCGCGAAGTGTTCGGGCCAGTGGTGTCGGTGACCAGATTCAGCGATGAAGCACAGGTGCTGGGCTGGGCCAACGATTCGGAGTACGGCCTGGCCTCTTCCGTGTGGACCGCCGACGTCGGCCGTGCCCATCGCCTGTCGGCCCGTTTGCAGTACGGCTGCACCTGGGTGAATACACACTTCATGCTCGTCAGTGAAATGCCTCACGGAGGTCAGAAACTGTCCGGCTATGGCAAGGACATGTCCATGTACGGGTTGGAGGACTACACCGTTGTGCGGCATGTGATGTTCAAGCACTAGAAAAAGCATCGCGAGCAAGCTCGCTCCCACAGGTACTGCGCAGTCCATGTAGGAGCGAGCTTGCTCGCGATGGCGTCACCGCAACTTCAAGGAAGAAACCGGCACCCAGCACCACCAGGCTCCACCCCAAAGAAGACAAAACAATAACCACCGATCCGGGCGGTGCCTTCAAGGCCCCGTCACGGTTTCGGACATCCGAAATCTGCCGATTTTCCGGAGTAACTACACATGAGTGCATCACCCGATCTCTCTGCAGCCCTTGCCGACAGCGATGCCGAGCAACTACGCAAGCTGGGCTACACCTCCAACTTCAACCGCAGCATGAGCCTGTGGGAAAACTTCGCCCTGGGCTTCACTTACCTATCCCCGGTCGTCGGGGTGTATACCCTGTTCGGCCTGTGCCTGGCCGCGGGCGGGCCACCGATGTTCTGGGCTTACTTGCTGGTCGGTTGCGGCCAGTTGCTGGTGTGCCTGATCTTCGGCGAAGTGGTTTCGCAGTTCCCGATTTCCGGCGGCGTGTACCCATGGGCTCGCCGCTTGGTGGGCAAGCGCTGGGCGTGGATGGTCGGCTGGATCTACTCCATCGCCCTGTGCGTGACCATCGCGGCGGTTGCCGTAGGTGCCGGTCCGTACCTCGCCGCCATGATGGGCTTTGAACCGAGCGACAACACCAACATCATCATCGCCCTGTTCCTGACGCTGTTTGCCACTCTGGTCAACCTCAGCGGCACCAAAGTGCTGGCGCGGATCGCCATGTTCGGCTTCCTCTGTGAGCTAGTGGGCGCGGTGATCGTCGGCGTTTACCTGCTGATTTTCGAGCGTCATCAACCCATCAGCGTGTTGTTCAACACCTTTGATATCAGTGTCGACGGCTCGTACCTGCCAGCGTTCCTCACCGCTTCGCTGGCGGGGATGTTCCTGTACTACGGCTTCGAGGCCTGCGGCGACGTGGCCGAAGAAACCCCGAACCCGAGCAAGCAGATCCCGGTGGCCATGCGCATGACCATCTACATCGGCGGGATCGCGGCGATGTTCGCCTGCGTGGCGCTGATCCTGGCCGTGCCGGACATGCAGGCCGTGATCAACGGTACCGACAAGGATCCAGTCACCACCATCCTCAACAACGCCTTCGGCCCGGTGGGTTCGAAAGTGGTGATGGGCGTGGTGATGATTTCCTTCATCTCCTGCGTGATCAGCCTGCAAGCGGCGGCCAGTCGTCTGCTGTATTCCTACGCCCGTGATGAAATGGTCATCGGCAGCCGACTGCTGAAAAAGATTTCCCCTACGACTCAGGTTCCAGTTGCCGCGCTGTTCGTGTCCGGTGTCCTGCCGGCGCTGATCATCATCCTCGGTTTCTTCCTGCAAGACGCGGTCGCCACCATCGTCAGCTTCGCGGCCATCGGCATCTACCTGGCGTTCCAGATGATCGTGCTCGCGGCCCTGTACGCCCGCATGAAGGGCTGGAAACCAAGCGGCAAATTCACCCTCGGCGCCTGGGGCTGGGCAGTGAACATCGGCGCACTGGTCTATGGTGTCGGTGCCATCATCAACATGGCCTGGCCACGCACGCCGGATGCCGCGTGGTACATCAACTACGCGATGGTCCTGAGCACTGCCATCGTGATTGGTTTGGGTCTGCTCTACATGTGGATCGCCAAGCCGTATGACCATGGCACGGCGCCTGCGGGGGATGCCTGGAAAGTCAGCCGGTAACGGCATTCGCCCCGGTGCCTTCGTGGTGCCGGGGCGCTCCAAAAAACCGACAAGGATTGAATATGGATATCCCCCCAGACGGGCGTTGAGTCGGTTAACCCCATCTCGTTGCGCTAGCATCTGGCAACACATCCCTCTCTCTCGTTCGTGTTCGCCGCACTAGAGTTTCGTGCAGCCCATGCACGCCTGCGGTTGACGAAACCCCTGGCTCGGCCTAGGGTGTTTACGTCGTTTACAGCGTATACACCCTAGGAGAGCCATCATGGCCTCACCCGTTTTGTCTTTTCGCGTCGAAGAACAATTGGCACAGCAGCTGGATTTATTGGCTGCAGCGACCGACAGAGATCGTCAGTACCATCTCAAGCGTGCATTGGTTCGATATGTGGAAGCCGAGTCCTGGCATCTGCAAGCCATCAGTGACGGCATCGCCGATGCCGACGCGGGGAAACTCACCGATCTGGATGCCGTGAAGGCTAAGTGGGCAAAACGTGCCGAGCGTAGTACTGACTGAAAAAGCCGATAGCGATCTCGATGCCATTCACGAACACTACCGAAAGGTAGTTGGCGCAAAAGCCGCTCTCGAAATCATTTCCACGATGTTGCAATCCTTTGAACTGTTGGAACAGTTTCCCGGCTCGGGCAGGCCTTCAGGCATGCCCGATGTCCGAGAGTTGGTACTTGGCCGTTTTCCCTTTATCGCCCCTTACCGATTTTCCCAAGGCCAGGTACAAGTTCTGCGCGTGCTGCATCAGCGATCCGAGCGTTCCCAGGATTGGTAGATGAGGGCATCCAGCCAGGACGGGATGCCCCATTGCTTCAAAACCTCGAAACACTCCTCATAGCATCCACCAGATACCTCATCGCAATCCTGTCGCTCTCCGAGAGCTCCCGATAGCGCTCCACCAGTTTCATTTCCTCGCTATTGAGTCGGCGTCTTCGTCGCCCCAGGGTCAGACACGGAAGGATTCCCAACAATTCGGTGATGTTCTGTACTTTCGACATGGACGATGTCCTTCTAAACGTCAAAGAAAACTGCAAAAAACCGCATCGCCCTTCCCCCCTTTTCAGCAGCCGCAATGTGCCGACTGAACCGCACCGGTCTTTCGGGCATAAACCGGTCATGTGCACAGAATAGAAATATTCCGGGCGCTGAAAAGCGGTTTTTAGAGTAATTAGTCGAAAAAAGCAGAAATGCCCTGTAAATCAGAAACCCCTGTCGGAATTGTTTCCCGACATGTCTTGTTTCATTGCCGAGCCGGCGCAGTGCCATCAATCAATTTTGCTCCGCAATCGAACGGTTTAAGCTGTCGGGCATCTGTTTAAAAGTCCGTTGCGTTTGGCCGAAGGCATGTCCGAACCGATATTTCTGATCCAGCACGTGCCAGGAACGGCGCGGGATTGCTCAAGACAGGTTGTATTTATGCACCGCAGGAACTTGCTCAAAGCCTCCATGGCCATCGCGGCCTACACCGGTTTGTCCGCCACGGGCCTGTTGGCGGCCCAGGCCTGGGCCGCCAGTGGCGGCACCGCTGATGGCGAGGCCACCGCGTTCGATTTCGAGGCGCTGAAGCTCCAGGCCAAACAGCTCGCCAGCAATCGCTACCAGGACACCGAGCAACAGTTGCCGCCAACCCTGGCGACCATGACGCCGCAGAACTTCAATGCGATCCGCTACGACGGCAATCATTCGTTGTGGAAAGAGCTCAAGGGTCAGCTGGACGTGCAGTTCTTCCACGTCGGCATGGGGTTCAAGCAGCCGGTGCGCATGTACAGCGTCGATCCGAAAACCCGCATGGCCCGCGAGGTGCATTTCCGCCCGTCGCTGTTCAACTATGAAAACACCACGGTCGACACCGCACAGCTCAAGGGCGACCTGGGTTTCTCCGGCTTCAAGCTGTTCAAGGCCCCGGAACTGGACAAGCACGACGTCGTGTCTTTCCTCGGCGCCAGTTACTTCCGTGCGGTAGACGCCACCGGCCAGTACGGCTTGTCGGCCCGCGGACTGGCGATCGACACCTACGCCAAGAAGCGCGAAGAATTTCCCGACTTCACCAAGTTCTGGTTCGAGACACCGGACAAGGACAGCACCCGCTTCGTGGTCTACGCCCTGCTCGATTCGCCGAGCGCCACCGGTGCCTACCGCTTCGATATCGACTGCCAGGCCGAGCGCGTGGTGATGGAGATCGATGCCCACGTCAACGCTCGCACCGCCATCGACCAACTGGGCATTGCGCCGATGACCAGCATGTTCAGTTGCGGCACCCACGAACGCCGGATGTGCGACACCATTCACCCGCAAATCCACGACTCCGATCGCCTGGCCATGTGGCGCGGCAACGGCGAGTGGATCTGCCGCCCGCTGAATAACCCGGCGACCCTGCAATTCAATGCCTTCGCCGATACCGACCCGAAGGGCTTCGGCCTGGTGCAGACCGACCACGAGTTCGCCAGCTATCAGGACACCGTCGACTGGTACAGCCGCCGCCCAAGCCTGTGGGTCGAACCGACCACCCCATGGGGCGAAGGCTCGGTCGATCTGCTGGAGATTCCCACCACCGGCGAAACCCTGGACAACATCGTCGCCTTCTGGACCCCGAAGAAACCGGTGGCGGCCGGCGATTCGCTGAACTACGGCTACAAACTCTATTGGAGCGCACTGCCACCGGTCGGCACACCACTGGCGCGAGTCAATGCGACCCGTTCAGGCATGGGCGGTTTCACCGAAGGCTGGGCGCCGGGCGAGCATTACCCGCCAGTCTGGGCCCGTCGTTTTGCCGTGGACTTCACCGGCGGTGGCCTGGACCGCTTGCCTGAAGGCGCGGGCATCGAGCCGGTGGTCACTTGCTCGAACGGCGAGGTCAAGGATTTCAGCGTGCTCAAGCTCGATGACATCAAGGGCTACCGCATCCTGTTTGACTGGTACCCGACCAATGACAGCGTGGAGCCTGTCGAGCTGCGCCTGTTCATCCGCACCAACGACCGCACGCTGAGCGAAACCTGGTTGTATCAGTACTTCCCGCCAGCCCCGGACAAGCGCAAATATCCCTGACAGCCAAGTAGCACCAACCACCATTCGGTTTTCCGAACGCGACCTGCGGGTCAGTTCGGTTAACCGGATCATCCAACCTCAATATTCGCGCCATAAATATTTAATTTCCTTATAAATCAATAACATGATTCATTGGCACTGGTCTGGCACGAGTCATGCTCTACACTTCTTCGACGAATGTCCTTTGCGCCCTCTCTCAGTAGCGCTCAGGTGATTTGCAGCACAAAAGGGCCGATGAACTGGCTCCATAAAAAAAACAATGTCGAGGAAAATTTGATGCGCATCATTCCCCATATCCTGGGCGCAGCCATTGCTGCCGCTCTGATCAGCACGCCAGTGTTCGCCGCCGAACTCACCGGCACCCTGAAGAAGATCAAAGAGTCCGGTGTCATCACCCTCGGACATCGTGACGCGTCCATTCCGTTTTCCTACATCGCGGATGCTTCCGGCAAACCGGTCGGCTACTCCCACGACATCCAGCTGAAAGTCGTCGAAGCGCTGAAAAAAGACCTCGACATGCCGAACCTCCAGGTCAAGTACAACCTGGTGACTTCGCAAACCCGTATCCCGCTGGTGCAGAACGGCACCGTGGACCTGGAGTGCGGTTCCACCACCAACAACGTCGAGCGTCAGCAGCAAGTTGACTTCTCCGTTGGCATCTTCGAAATCGGTACTCGCCTGCTGTCCAAGGCAGACTCCAAGTACAAGGATTTCCCTGACCTGGCCGGCAAGAACGTCGTGACCACCGCCGGCACCACGTCCGAGCGCATCCTCAAGGCGATGAACGCCGACAAGCAGATGGGCATGAACGTCATCTCGGCCAAAGACCACGGCGAATCCTTCCAGATGCTGGAAACCGGCCGTGCCGTGGCTTTCATGATGGACGACGCCCTGCTGGCAGGTGAAGCAGCCAAGGCCAAGAATGCGAAAGACTGGGCAGTGACCGGTACTCCACAGTCCTACGAAATCTACGGCTGCATGGTGCGCAAAGGCGACGAGCCGTTCAAAAAGGCTGTGGATGACGCCATCAAGGCCACCTACGCATCGGGCGAGATCAACAAGATCTACGAAAAATGGTTCATGCAGCCAATCCCGCCAAAAGGCCTGAACCTGAACTTCCCGATGAGCGACGAGCTCAAGGCCCTGATCGCCAAACCGACCGATAAAGCGGCTGACGACAAGAAATCCTGATTTCTGACTAACCTTATCTCCTGACAGGGCGCAAGCCCTTTCAGGAGGTTGTCACTCCCTGCTGGCATTTCTGGAAACACTCGAACCGGTGGCTGTCGAGCCGAGCGCGTGTGCCTGTCCCTCAAGGACAGGCGGGAACGGAGCTTCCCCAAGCGGGTACTTGTACATCGATCGAATCCGAGGGGAGACCCTAATGAATTACAACTGGGACTGGGGCGTGTTCTTCAAGTCCACCGGCGTGGGCAGCGAGACCTATTTCGACTGGTACCTGACCGGTTTGGGCTGGACCATCGGCATCGCCATCGCGGCCTGGATCATCGCCTTGACACTGGGCTCGATCCTGGGCGTCATGCGTACCGTGCCGAATCGCATCGTATCGGGCATCGCCACCTGCTACGTCGAACTCTTCCGTAACGTGCCGCTGCTGGTTCAGCTGTTCATCTGGTACTTCCTGGTGCCCGATCTGCTGCCTGCCGACCTGCAAGAGTGGTACAAGCAGGACCTGAACCCGACCACCTCGGCCTTCCTCAGCGTCGTGGTGTGCCTGGGCCTGTTCACCACCGCCCGGGTTTGCGAACAGGTGCGTACCGGTATCCAGGCCCTGCCCAAGGGCCAGGAAGCCGCGGCCCGCGCCATGGGTTTCAAGCTGCCGCAGATCTACTGGAACGTGCTGCTGCCCCAGGCCTACCGGATCATCATTCCGCCGCTTACCTCGGAATTTTTGAACGTATTCAAGAACACCTCCGTGGCCTCGCTGATCGGCCTGATGGAACTGCTGGCGCAGACCAAACAGACCGCCGAGTTCTCCGCCAACCTGTTCGAAGCCTTCACCCTGGCAACGCTGATCTACTTCACCCTGAACATGAGCCTGATGCTGCTGATGCGCATGGTCGAGAAGAAAGTCGCCGTGCCTGGCCTGATTTCCGTAGGGGGTAAATGATGGAATTCGACTTCTCGGGCATCATCCCGTCCCTGCCGGGCCTGTGGAACGGCATGATCATGACCCTCAAGCTGATGGCCATGGGCGTGGTCGGCGGGATTATCCTCGGCACCATCCTGGCGCTGATGCGTCTGTCCCACAGCAAACTGCTGTCGAACATCGCCGGTGCCTACGTTAACTATTTCCGTTCGATCCCGTTGCTGCTGGTCATCACCTGGTTCTACCTGGCGGTGCCGTTCGTGCTGCGCTGGATCACCGGCGAAGACACCCCGATCGGCGCGTTCGCCTCCTGCATCGTGGCATTCATGATGTTCGAAGCCGCGTACTTCTGCGAAATCGTCCGCGCCGGTGTGCAGTCGATTCCCAAGGGCCAGATGGGCGCTGCCCAGGCGCTGGGCATGACTTACGGCCAGATGATGCGTCTGATCATCCTGCCGCAGGCGTTCCGCAAGATGACTCCGCTGTTGCTGCAACAGAGCATCATCCTGTTTCAGGACACCTCGCTGGTCTACGCCGTCGGCCTGGTGGACTTCCTCAATGCTTCGCGCGCCAGTGGCGACATCATTGGCCGCTCCAATGAGTTCCTGGTTTTCGCCGGTCTCGTGTACTTCACCATCAGCTTTGCCGCCTCGCAGCTGGTCAAGCGTCTGCAAAAAAGGTTCGCCGTATGATCTCTATCAAAAGCATCAACAAGTGGTATGGGGACTTCCAGGTACTGACTGATTGCAGCACCGAGGTCAAAAAAGGCGAAGTGATCGTGGTGTGCGGGCCATCCGGTTCCGGCAAATCGACCCTGATCAAGTGCGTCAACGCCCTGGAACCGTTCCAGAAAGGCGACATCGTGGTCGACGGCACCTCCATCGCAAACCCGAAGACCAACCTGCCGAAACTGCGTTCGCGCGTGGGCATGGTGTTCCAGCACTTCGAGCTGTTCCCGCACCTGACCATCACCGAAAACCTGACCATCGCGCAGATCAAGGTGTTGGGCCGCAGCAAGGAAGAAGCCACCAAGAAAGGCCTGCAACTGCTCGAGCGCGTAGGTCTTTCGGCCCATGCTCACAAGCATCCTGGCCAACTGTCCGGTGGTCAGCAGCAGCGTGTGGCGATTGCCCGTGCGCTGGCGATGGACCCGATCGTCATGCTGTTCGACGAACCGACCTCGGCGCTGGACCCGGAAATGGTCAACGAAGTGCTCGACGTGATGGTGCAACTGGCCCACGAAGGCATGACCATGATGTGCGTGACCCACGAAATGGGCTTCGCCCGTAAAGTCGCGGACCGGGTGATCTTCATGGACGCCGGCAAGATCATCGAAGACTGCAAGAAAGAGGAGTTCTTCGGCGACATCAATGCCCGTGCGGATCGTACGCAGCACTTCCTGAACAAGATTCTGCAGCACTAATACCAACGTAGCTCGCCCCTACCCTGTAGGAGCGAGCTTGCTCGCGATGGTCGTTAACGATGACGCGTTCATCCTGAATGCACGCGTTGTCCTTGAGTTCTTCGCGAGCAAGCTCGCTCCTACAGTCGGAGTAGGCAGGCAATCGCTGGTTGACCCAAGGCATCTGTGATGAAATGCGACCCCAATCTTTATCGCGCAGCAATGCCATCACTCGCCGTGAAACCCCGTCTGATTCGCCATCTGTTCCTGCCACCGCTGATCATCGCCATGATGATCGGCCTGGGCTATATCGGCTTCTGGATCAGTGAGCACTATGGCATTCGCAGCCTTGGCGAGAACGGTCAGCGTCAGCTGGAACTGCACGCCCGTGCCGTCGAAAGCGAAATCAGCAAATACACCTACCTGCCCAGCCTGCTGGAGCTCGAAACCAGCGTTTCGCAGTTGCTGGCCGACCCGACCCCGGAACACCGGCAAACGGTCAACGATTACCTCGAAGGCCTGAACCGGCGCAGCCGCAGTCGGGCCATCTACGTGATGGACACCACCGGCCGCGTCATGGCCACCAGCAACTGGCGCGATGTCGACAGCTACCTGGGTGAAGACCTGTCCTTTCGCGCCTATTTCCAGAACGCCGTGCGTGGTCAGCCCGGGCGCTTCTACGGCATCGGCAGTACCAACGGCGAACCCGGTTACTACCTGGCCCATGGCCTGGAAGAACACGGCAAGATCATCGGCGTCGCGGTGGTCAAGGTACGCCTGGAAGCCATGGAAGAACGCTGGCAGCGGGCGCGCCTGGAAGCCTTCGTCAGCGACGAGAACGGCATCATCATTCTGTCCAGTGACCCGGCGCGACGTCTGAAATCGGTGGTGCCGCTGAGCGAAGAAACCAAGGAAAAACTCGCCCGCAGCCTGCAGTACTACTGGTTCCCGCTCAACGAACTGCAGCCGCTGGCCCGGGAAACCCTGTCCGAAGGCGTGGAAAAACTCACGTTCCCGGCCAACAGCGAACTGGTGTCCGACGACGAAAACATCAGCTACCTGGCGCAAACCCGGCCGCTCGGCGATACGCCGTGGAATTTCACTCTGCTCACGCCGCTCCAGGATTTGCGCCGCGAAGCGATCAACCAGGGGATTCTGGTGGCGGTGGCGTTTGCCCTCTGTGCCTTTCTGTTGATCGCCTGGAACGAGCGGCGCAAGGTGATCGCCACCCGCCTCGCGGCCCGGGAAGCCTTGCAGGAAGCCAACAATCAGCTGGAGCGTCGGATTACCGAACGCACCACCGACCTGCGCGCCAGCAACGAACGGCTCAAGGCCCAGATCCGCGAACGCCGGCTCGCCGAAGAGACCTTGCGCCGCGCCCAGGATGAACTGGTACAGGCCGGAAAACTCGCGGCCATCGGCCAGATGTCCACCAGCATCGCCCACGAACTGAACCAGCCGCTGGCGGCGCTGCGCACCTTGTCCGGCAATACTGTGCGCTTCCTCGAACGCGGTCAGCTCGACGTGGCCAGCACCAACCTCAAGACCATCAACGAACTGATCGACCGCATGGGCCGGATCACCGCCAGCCTGCGCTCGTTTGCCCGGCGCGGGGACGACAAGGGCCTGGCCTGCCTCGGCAAAGGCGTGGACGCCGCCTTGCAATTGCTCGGCGGCCGGGTGGAAAACATTCACCTGCAACTGCACCGCGATTTCACCGATGTGCAGGTGCAAATCGACCAGACCCGCCTGGAGCAGATTCTGGTCAACCTGATTGGCAACGCCCTCGACGCCATGCAAGCGCAGCCGCAACCCGAGCTGTGGCTCGAAGGCGAAGCGTTCGATGGCAAATACCGCCTGCGCGTGCGTGACAACGGCCACGGCATCGACGCCGAAGCGCGCAAGCACCTGTTCGAACCCTTCTTCACCACCAAACCCGGCGAACAGGGCCTGGGCCTTGGCCTGACCCTTTCCGCCAGCCTGGCCGCCGCCACCGGCGGTCACCTGGGTGTCGAGCACCCGGCCAGCGGTGGTACCACATTCGTCCTCAGTTTACCGTTGGTAAGCCCCACTCCCGCCGAGCCAATATGAACAACGACCTTAGTGTATTGATCGTCGAAGACGACCCCCATGTGCTGCTCGGCTGCCAACAGGCGCTGACCCTGGAAGACATTCCCTGCATTGGCGTGGGCAGCGCCGAAGAAGCCCTGGAGCGGGTCGGCGACGATTTCGCCGGTATTGTCGTCAGCGACATTCGCCTGCCGGGCATCGATGGCCTGGAACTGCTGACGCGGCTCAAGGCCCGCGACCGCAGCCTGCCGGTGGTGCTGATCACCGGACACGGCGACATCTCCATGGCCGTGGGCGCGATGCAGAAAGGCGCCTACGACTTCATGGAAAAGCCGTTCTCCCCGGAGCGCCTGGTGGATGTCGCCCGCCGCGCCCTGGAGCAGCGCAGCCTGGCACGGGAAGTGTCGTCGCTGCGCCGGCAACTGGCCGAGCGCGACTCCCTCGAAGGGCGGATCATCGGACGCTCGCCGGCCATGCAGAACCTGCGGGAACTGATTGCCAACGTCGCCGATACCTCGGCCAACGTGCTGATCGAAGGCGAGACCGGCACCGGCAAGGAGTTGGTCGCGCGCTGCCTGCATGATTTCAGTCGGCGGCACACCAAGCAGTTCGTCGCCCTGAACTGCGGCGGCCTGCCGGAGAACCTGTTCGAAAGCGAAATCTTCGGCCACGAGGCCAACGCCTTTACCGGCGCGGGTAAACGACGGATCGGCAAGATCGAACACGCCGACGGCGGCACGCTGTTCCTCGACGAAGTGGAAAGCATGCCTCTGCCCTTGCAGATCAAACTGCTGCGGGTGTTGCAGGAACGCACCCTCGAACGCCTCGGTTCGAACCAGAGCGTAGCGGTGGATTGCCGGGTGATCGCGGCGACCAAATCCGACCTCGTCGTGTCGAGCAAGGCCGGCGAATTCCGCAGCGACCTGTACTACCGCCTCAACGTGGTGACCCTGGAACTGCCGCCATTGCGCGAGCGCCGTGAGGACATCCTGCAACTGTTCGAGCACTTTTTGCAGCAGTCGTCCCTGCGCTTCGACCGCGCGGTGCCGGAGCTGGACAACCAGACCGTTTCAAACCTGATGAGCCACGACTGGCCGGGCAACGTRCGTGAACTGCGCAACGTTGCCGAGCGCTTTGCCCTGGGCCTGCCGGCATTCAAGAAACCCGGTGCTGGCGGCGGCAATCAAGGCCTGGCCTTTGCCGAAGCGGTGGAAGCGTTCGAGCGCAACCTGCTCAGCGATGCCTTGCAACGCAGCGGCGGCAACCTGACCCAGGCCAGCCAGGAACTGGGCATGGCCAAGACCACGCTGTTCGACAAAGTGAAAAAATACGGGCTAAGCCATTGAGCAAAACCTGATCGCCCACTACCTCTGTAGGACCGAGCCTTCGGCAGCTCCTACAGGGGATTGAGAGGTTAGAGAAGGTTGCGATCGGCCACAGGCTCGATCTGCGCCCAGTGCGACGTGTCTTCACGGTGCTCGCGCAAATACGGCAACACCGCCGCCAGCAACGGCGCCTTGAACGCCTCCTGGAAGCGATGGGCCAGGCCCGGAATCAGGATCAATTGGCTACCTCGCAGATGCGCCGCCAGATGCACCCCGTGCATCACCGGCAACAACGGGTCGGCCGTGCCATGCACCACCAGCGCCGGCACCCGCAACTGATTGAGCAACGCCACCCGGCTCGGCTCGGCGAGAATGGCCATGATCTGGCGTTTCACGCCCTCGGGATTGAACGCCCGATCATAGGACAGCGCCGCCTGATGCAGCAGCACCTGGCGATCATCGATGACCATCGGGCTGCCCAGCGCCGCCAGCAAGTCGGCCTGTTGCTCCAGGGCCACTTCGCGGCTCGGAGCACCGCGCCGGGACAACAACTGCACCAGCGCCGCACTCGGTGCCGGCAAGCCTTCGGCGCCGGAGGTAGTCATGATCAGGGTCAGGCTCTCGACCCGTTGCGGTGCCATGGCCGCCATGTGCTGGGCGATCATCCCGCCCATGCTGGCGCCCAACACGTGGAATTGATCGATGTGCAGGGCGTCCATCAAGCCCAGGCCATCGTCAGCCATGTCCGTCAGCGAGTACGGCGACGACACCGGCAATCCGAGTTTGTAGCGCAGCACTTCGAAGGTCAGGTTGGCTTCGGCCGGTGCTTGCCGCCAAGTCGACAGGCCGACATCGCGATTGTCATAGCGAATCACCCGGAACCCCTGCTGGCACAGGGCGACCACCACCTCGTCCGGCCAGTGAATCAACTGCCCGCCCAGGCCCATCACCAGCAGCAATGCCGGATCGGACGCACGGCCGATGCTCTGGTACGCCAGGCTTACCTGGGCCAGATCCACCCGTTCGGTCGGAACATTGACGTCGCAACGAGAAGCCGCCAAGGACGGCAGGCCGAACAACAACGCGGCCAAAAATACGATTCGTGAAAAGAATGAAGCACCCATGAAAAAACACCAAAACGCAGAACCCCAGTAGAGCGCGAGTCTGATGAAGTTTGTTCAAGCGCGCTGCCACAGTTCCATGACAGTTTGATGAAGAGTGCCGGGCGGTCGTCTTAAGGACCGCGTTATCGTTCACCGCGAGCAGGCTCGCTCCCACAAGATTCATGTCGATCACAGAGTTTTTGAACAACATTGATCACTAATGGGAGCGAACTTGCTCCTGTGTAAAAGAGGGCACTACTGTCGACAGCCAACCCAACATGAGACAAACTCAACCTTTTCGATTTATCGACAAGTTTTCCTCATGGAGTCCCCGGTGCTTGAAATCCGTCACCTCAAGACCCTGCACGCCTTGCGCGAAGCCGACAGCCTGGTGGATGCGGCCGATCGCCTGCACCTGACCCAGTCGGCCCTGTCTCACCAGTTCAAAGAACTGGAAGAGCGCATGGGCATGCCGCTGTTCGTGCGCAAGACCAAACCGGTGCGTTTCACCAGCGCCGGTCTGCGCCTGCTGCAATTGGCCGATGCCACCCTGCCGCTGCTGCGCGCCGCCGAACGAGACATCAGTCGCCTGGCCGGTGGCACCGCCGGTCGCTTGCACATGGCCATCGAATGCCACAGTTGCTTCCAGTGGCTGATGCCGACCATCGACCAGTTCCGCGACGCCTGGCCGGAAGTCGAGCTGGACCTGGCCTCGGGGTTTTCCTTCGCTCCGCTGCCGGCCTTGGCCCGTGGCGATCTGGACCTGGTGGTGACCTCCGACCCGGTGGACCTGGCCGGGATCACCTATGTACCGCTGTTCACTTATGAAGCGATGCTCGCGGTGGCCAACCAGCACCGCCTGGCCAGCAAGGCCTATATCGTCCCGGAGGACTTGCTCCCGGAAACCTTGATCACCTACCCGGTGGAACGGGATCGGCTGGACATCTTCACCCGCTTCCTCGAACCCGCCGACATCGAACCGGCCCAGGTCCGCACCTCGGAACTGACGGTGATGATGATGCAACTGGTGGCCAGCGGCCGTGGCGTGTGCGGCATGCCCCATTGGGCGCTGCATGAATACAGTTCGCGGGGTTATGTGAAGGCCAAGCGACTGGGTGAGAAAGGTTTGTTCGCCACACTGTACGCAGCGATCCGTGCTGACATGCTGGATGCGCCGTACATGCGGGATTTTTTGCTGACGGCGAAGGACACGTCGTTTTCGACGCTGGATGGGGTTAGCGCAGTTCGCTAGAGCAACACACATCCCACAGGGTTTTGCAGTGGTCTTACAACTCTCGCCACATATGGATCTTGTCGAAGTAATCCTCACCCACCCGCACCGCCATCGGCTCCAGGCCGAACTGGACGAAACCGCAGCGCTGGTAGAGGTTGAACGCGGCATCGTTGCCGGCGGTGACGGTCAACTGGATCAGACGCAAACCCGCATGGCTCTGCGCCTCGGCCAAGGCAGCCTGAACCAGCTGATAGCCGAGTCCGCGCTGGCGGACCGTCGGTGACACATACATGCCGAACAGTGTCACCTTGTGCCGGGCCTTTTCCCGAGACTCTAGAGCGAGGCCGACGATGCCCGCCAATTTGCCTTCTTCAAACGCCCCGAGCACCAAGTCCAGCTTGCCGGTCAGGCGCGACTCCCACCAGCTCAGCGGCATCGCTGCCCGCTCACGAACACTCGAGGTGAAGGCCTGCGGGTGCAGGTCGTAGGCTTCGAGCATCAATGCCCGATAGTTCAGGGCATGGCTGACATCCAGGCGTTCGATCCACATGCTCAGGCCATCCGTTTTTGCTCAAGCATCAGCCGCAGTGCCAGCCCGGACAATACGAAGCCCATGAAATAGCGCTGCATCGCCAGCCAGGTCGGATTGTTGACGAACCAGGATGCAATGCCCGCGGCAAACATGGCGATCAGCAAATTGACACAGAAACTGACGCTGATCTGGGTCAGGCCGAGGATGATGCTTTGGCTGAACACCGAGCCATGCTCCGGCGTAATGAATTGCGGAAACACCGACAGATAAAACACCGCGATTTTCGGGTTCAGGGCACTGGTCAGAAAGCCCATGGTGATCAGTTTGCGTGACGAGTCCGGTGGCAATTGCTGCGCCTCGAACGGCGACCGCGCACCGGGTTTGACCGCTTGCCAGGCCAGCCACAAAAGGTACAGCGCACCAGCCCACTTCAACACCTCATAGGCCATCGGCACCGCCAGGAACACAGCCGTCAGGCCGGCGGCAGCAGCAAACAGGTGCACGAAGAATCCGGCGACCACCCCGAGCAAAGAGATCACCCCGGCTTTGCGCCCCTGGCAAATCGAACGGGAGATCAGGTAGAGCATGTTCGGCCCCGGCGTCAGTACCATCAGCAACGCGGCAGCAGCAAAAATCAGCAGGTCTTGAAGCGGGATCATGGGCGAGGTCCTTTGCGTAATGATCAGGCGATCGCGGTCAGCGATGCCTGATAAAACGGCAGGATCAGGTCCCGTGTCAATGGCGCCAGGCTGAGATCGCCGTCGGTGAACGGGTCGATCCAGATCACTTCTTCGATTTCCGCCGCAGGCGTCACGTCGACATCGATGTGCAGCTGAAAAATCTCGGCGTGTACGACAAAACCCGGTTCGTTGGCGGCCGGTGCCGAGAAGTGGCCGAGGTAAACGGCCTGCGCCGGGTCGATGTCCAGTCCCAGCTCTTCTTCCAGCTCACGGGCCAGGGCGTGAACCGGCAATTCATGGGGCTCGATCTTGCCACCCGGCTGCATGAACGCCGTGGTGCCGCGCTTGCGTACCAGCAACGTGCGGCCGTCAGGGCCGATCAACAAGGCAGCGGCGATGCGGATAGTCCCGGAGGCTGGCATGGAAAACGTCGACATGAACAAAAGGCCTTTGGCTCAAAAACGCCAAGGATCACATGTCCGCCTGTTGAGATCAAAAGCCTCGCGTAGGAGCTGCCGCAGGCTGCGATCTTTTGATCTCTAAAAAACAAAGTCAAAAGATCGCAGCCTTCGGCAGCTCCTACAACGGTGTCATACAGCCTCTTGGAAATCCATCTCCGGCGGCTGCCGACGGAAACCGCCGGTCAACACCGCCAGGTACACCACGCCAATCGCCAGCCAGCTCAACCCCAGATAAACCGCCAGATGATCGAGGCTGACCATCAGCCACAAATCCGCTGCCAGGCCGATGAACGGAAACAGCAGGAACAGCACGAGCTCGCGCGGACCTTTTTTCTCGCCACCGATCCAGTAATGGAAGATCACCGACAGGTTGACCAGGCTGAACGCCAGGAACGCGCCGAAATTGATGAACGAGGTCGAGGTGGTGACGTCCAGTTTCAGTGCCAGCAACGCCACCACCGCGCACAGCAGGATGCTGTTGATCGGCGTGCCGAAGCGCTCGTGCAAGGTGCCGAAAAACGCTTTTGGCAACACGCCGTCGCGGCCCATGGCGTATAGCAGCCGAGAACCGCTGGCCTGGGCCGACAGCCCCGAGGCGAACTGGCCGACGATCAGGCCGATCAGGAAGATCGACACGAACAGGTCGCCACCGATGTTGCGGGTAATTTCATAAGCCGCCGAGTCGACGCTGTCGAACTGGAACGACGGATGAGCAATCTGCACGAAGTACGACACGCCGACGAAAATCAGCCCGCCAATCAGGGTGATCAGCATGATCGCCCGGGGAATGGTACGGCGCGGGTCGCGGGTTTCTTCGGTCAGGGTGCTGACGGCGTCGAAGCCGAGGAACGAGTAACAGGCGATGGCCGCGCCGCTCATGATCAGCGGCATCTGCATGTCTCCGTTGAAGAACGGCTTGATCGACCACAACGGCGTGCTCGCATCGCCGCCGACGTAATGCACGCACAGCGTGACGAAGGCGACCAGCACCAGGAACTGCACCAGCATCAGCAAGGCGTTGATGCCGTTCGCCAGTTTCAGGCCGACGATGTTGATCGCGCTGGTGATACCGATGAACGCCAGCACCCAGATCCACTGTGGCACTGCCGGGAAAGCGGAGTTGAGGTAAGCCGCGCCGATCAGCCAGATCGCCATAGGCAGGAACAGGTAATCGAGCAGCACCGCCCAACCGGCGATGAACCCGAGTTTCGGGCTGATGGCCTTGCGCACATAGCTGTAGGCCGAGCCGGCCACCGGGAACGCCGAGGCCATGCGCCCGTAGCTCATGGCGGTGAAGAACATCGCCACCAGCGCCGCGAGGTACGCGGCCGGCACCATGCCGGCGGTGGATTGGGCAAGGATGCCAAAGGTGCCGAGCACAATGATCGGCGTCATGTAGGCGATGCCAAACAGCACCACCGACCCCAGTGACAGGGTGCGTTGCAAACGAGCCATGAGCGACTACTCCGAATTTTATTGGATTTATGGCAGAGCCGAGTTCGGCGCAAGTTACGGGTGTTGCGTTGTTGTTCTTGGGTGAATGGTCAAACAGGTGTGTCGTCTGTCAGGGCCCCATCGTCGGATCGCCGCCCGGACCAAGCTCGCTCCCACAGGATTTGTGTCGATCACAAAATCTGAATCCACTGCAGATCCCCTGTGGGAGCGAGCTTGCTCGCGATGGCGTCAGCCCTGTCGACAAGAAATCAGGATCAGCGTGAAGGAATCAGCAGCTCCCGCAACCCACCCGCCTGCTCAACCACCTCCCCCGGCAACCTCAGCCGCTGATCATCCAGATAGCGATAATCCTGGCGCGCCGCCGTCAGCTGGCTCAGGTCCAGCTCGACCGCAAACTGCCCTTCCTCGCGTCCTGCTTCGAACAACAAGGTGCCCAGCGGATCGACCAATGCGCTGCCGCCAGCAAACAACAAGCCACCGTCACCCTCTTCCACCCGGTTGACCATCAGCGCAAACGCCTGGTTTTCCTGGGCGCGGGCCATGATCGCGGTGCGGTGGGTCGGGCCGTACGGGTCCATGTTACCGTTGGTGACGATCAACAGTTCGGCGCCCAGCTGCGCCAGGGCGCGGGCGCTTTCGGGGAATTCGATGTCGTAGCAAATCAGCAGGCCCACGCGCACGCCGTTCCACAGGCAGGTGGCGTAGCGATCGCCCGCCTCGTAGACACCGCGATCCGAGGCCCATAAGTGAGTCTTGCGGTACTTCAGCGCGATGCCTTCAGGAGTGATCAGCAGCGTGGTGTTGTAGAAACGGCCGTTGTCGTTCTCGGCCATGCCGATGGCCACGGCAATATTGCGCTCGCGGGCGGCGGCGATTACCGCACTGACGGACGGGCCGTCCAGCGCCTCGGCCACCTCGGCCACGGACTCGGCCGAAGGGAAGCCCATCAAGTGGCCTTCGGGGAACAGGATCAGCTGCGTGTCGGCTGCGCACGCAGCCATCGCCGCCAGGGTGCGTTCGAGGTTGTAGGCCGTGTCGTTGTCACGGCCTGCCAATTGGGCGAGTTCGACCTTCATGGGTATTCCTTGTCATGGGCCGGGCGGCAGAAAGATTGCCCGGTCGGTGTCTGTGCGCCAGTATGCGCAGCAAGCAACCGGGCGGGGAATTACGCCGCTGGGGTAACACGATAGGGGTAGATGCATGGCACTCTCGTTGGACGACATCGCCTGGCACCGCTCGGTGGGGCAACTGATCGACGCCCTGGACAAGCCTAATTTCTGGACCCAGCTTGTCCGGTTGCTGGACCAGTACGTGTCCTTCGACAGCTGGGTGGCCCTGCTTTTCAGCGCCGACCAGCGCCCGCAGGTGTTTGCCGAGTGCCCCGGCGAGGACGGCAGCCCTGATCAACTGTTCCAGGATTACCTGCGTGGGCTGTACCTGCTCGACCCGTTCTACATCGCCTGCCGCGAGCAATCGCGCACCGGGTTGTATCGCCTGTCCGAAGTGGCCCCGGAGCACTTCGAGCTGACCGAGTATTACCAGCGCTACTTTCGTCTGAATGTGGTGGCCGATGAAATCCAGTTCAATTGTCAGCTCGAAGGGGACCGCACGCTGTGCCTGTCCCTGGGCAGCACGCAGCGCTTCAGCGGCCAGCAGATCGCCTTGTTGTCGTTGATCCAGCCGTGGGTGCTCGGCCTGTTGCGCCAGCGTCTACCCTATGAAATCAACGAAGTCGTGGCCCTGGCCCCCGCACCACCGCAAGCTGATTGGCGGGTACAGTTGGAGGCCTCGGTGCAGCAACTCAAAGGCGCGCAGTTGACGGCCCGGGAGCTGGATGTCGGGCGTTTGATGCTCAGCGGTTGCTCCAGTAAAGAAATCGCTCGAAAGCTGGAAATCTCGGTCGAAACCGTGAAAGTCCACAAGAAACACATGTACAGCAAGCTGGGGATCAAGTCCCAGTCCGAGCTGTTTTCGATTTTTCTGCAGGCACAAAATGCCTGAAAAGATCGCAGCCTTCGGCAGCTCCTACATGGATCGCATTCCCTTGTAGGAGCTGCCGAAGGCTGCGATCTTTAAACCCGAGTCCGAACCCAAGGAAACCGTATGAGCCTGTCACTCCTGAGCCGCTACGCCTTCTTTGCCGTCTGCGTGATCTTCTCTCTCGCCAGCCTGCCGTTTCTTGAATACGACTGGCTCTGGCCGATCACCGCCGTCACCGCTGTCCTCAGCCTGATCGGCCTGTTCGATCTGCTGCAAAGCCCCCACGCGGTGCGCCGCAATTACCCGATCCTCGGCAATATCCGCTACCTGGTCGAAGGCATCCGCCCGGAAATCCGCCAGTACCTGCTCGAGTCCGACAGCGACGCCCTGCCCTTCTCCCGCGCCCAGCGCTCGCTGGTCTATTCCCGGGCCAAGAACGAAACCGCCGACAAACCCTTCGGCACGCTGATTGACGTGTATCAGTCGGGTTTCGAATTCATCGGCCACTCCATGCGCCCGGCGCCGTTGAGCGACCCGAGCAGTTTCCGGGTGACAGTCGGTGGCCCACAGTGCACCCAGCCGTATTCGGCGTCGGTGTTCAATATCTCGGCCATGAGTTTTGGTTCCCTCAGCGCCAACGCCATCCGCGCGCTGAACCAGGGCGCGAAGCTCGGCAATTTCGCCCATGACACCGGCGAAGGCAGCATCAGCCCCTATCACCGGGAAAACGGTGGCGACCTGACCTGGGAACTGGGTAGCGGTTACTTTGGCTGCCGCACCAGCGACGGTCGCTTCGACCCGGAACGCTTCGCGGCGCAAGCCCGGACGCCGCAAGTGCGGATGATCGAAATCAAGATGAGCCAGGGCGCCAAGCCTGGCCATGGCGGCATCCTGCCCAAGCACAAGGTCACCAAGGAAATCGCCGAAACCCGCGGCATCCTGATGGGTGAAGATTGCGTGTCGCCATCGCGTCACAGCGCGTTTTCCACGCCGATCGAAATGATGCATTTCATCGCGCAACTGCGTGAGTTGTCCGGTGGCAAACCGGTGGGCTTCAAGTTCTGCCTCGGCCATCCGTGGGAGTTCATGGGCATCGCCAAGGCCATGCTGGAGACTGGCATCCTCCCAGACTTCATCGTCGTTGACGGCAAGGAAGGTGGCACCGGCGCCGCACCCGTGGAGTTCACCGACCACATCGGCGTGCCGATGCGCGAAGGCCTGCTGTTCGTGCACAACACCCTGGTGGGCCTGAACCTGCGGGACAAGATCAAGCTCGGCGCCAGCGGCAAGATCGTCAGCGCCTTCGACATCGCCAGCGTGCTGGCCATCGGCGCCGACTGGGCCAACTCGGCGCGCGGCTTCATGTTCGCCATCGGCTGCATCCAGTCGCAGAGCTGCCACACCAACAAATGCCCGACCGGCGTCGCCACCCAGGACACCCTGCGCCAGCGCGCGCTGGTGGTACCGGACAAGGCCCAGCGCGTGTTCAACTTCCACCGCAACACCCTCAAGGCCCTGGCGGAAATGCTCGCCGCCGCCGGCCTCGAACATCCGTCGCAGTTGTCGGCCAAGCACCTGGTACGACGCATGTCGGCGACCGAGATCAAGCTGTTCTCGCAGTTGCACGTGTTCCTCAAGCCAGGCGAGTTGCTGACCGGTGAGGTGAATGGCGAGTTTTACTCACGGATGTGGCAGATGGCGCGGGCGGACAGTTTCGAGCCCAGTGAAATAGCGGCCGCCTGACGTTGGCTCCAGCGCTGAAGGATTGGGACGACTTCAGCGCTCGCCGCCGAGTATAAAGAGGCGCGCCTCGACTGCCCCTCCCTTGAGCGTCAGTTTCTGCGTCCACTCTGAGGGAAACTTCATAACATTTTCCGGGCGGGGCTTAAGCGTTATCCACCAGACTCTTTTAGAGGCGGGACTCAATGCTGAAAGATCGTTGAAAAAAATCCAGTCTTTGCGCGAGGGGATAAGGAGCCAGCCGCCAAAATCGCCGGGGCCTTCCAGCTCACCTGCTGGTGACCTGGAAATGTAAAGCCTCGGCTGAATTCCCGTGGTGTTGTAATAAGTAAACGGCAAATACCAGAACAATCCGTCCACGACAATCTCGTCACCGCTCTCGACGTAATGCTTGAGGCCATTCGCCACAATGTCCAGCCTGCCTGATGTTTGGCTGTAGCCAGCGCTCAATTCCTTTGGCTTCGGATATACCTTCAATACCCCATGTACTTCCGCCGCAATAAAAACACTCAGGCAAACGACCGCAACAACAGATGAGCGCTCAGCCAAACGATCCAACATAACCGCGACGATCAGGGGCAAACTGACTGCGGTAAACACCAAATATCGGGGATAGAAGAGTGGGGCAACCCATGACAGAAGAAATAACGTGATGACCGGTACAAAGAAGTAACCAATCAACAGCAAGATTACTCGTCGATCACTGCGCCATAAACGCAATGCCATCACCGCGCAGATGATCATCAACGCCGAAATAATCAGCGATACCCACAAACCACCCTCAGACGCCGATATCATCACCGTGTATTGCGAGACGAGGCCAGGCAACATATCCCACGTGGTAGGTGGTATCCATTCGAGGCCTTTCATCCCTGAGGTCTGGTGAATGAAATTCGGAAGCCAGGGCAAATACAGTACGACAATCGTGACATTGACCAGCAACCACTTTCGAACCGAAAACAAGACCGGTTCGTCACTCCCCACCCCCGACCAATACAACCAATGCACCAGGACACACAACGCCGCGAAGTAGTGCGTGTAAAAAGCCGCTGTCATCAGCAGCACATACATCACAGGGTAACGTTTGAGATGCGGTTGCCGGCTCCAACACACCAACGCGACCGTGGCGGCCAYCAGCCAGAATCCGAGCAAGGCGTACATGCGTGCTTCCTGGCTGTAACGCACCGATATCGGCAGCAACACCAGTAACACACCGGCGATCAAAGCCGCCCTGCGCGTAGCAATCAGACTCATCAGTTTGATACACAGCACCAGTGTGCCGATATCGGCCAGCGTACTCAGGCTCCGAGCAGAAAACACGCCGTTGCCAAACACCATCGTCCAGTAATGGAGAATCAAGTAGTAAAGCGGAGGGTGAACATCACCCGCCGTAGTAGACCAGATCAACGCTGGCGAACGTTCGCTCAAGAGCAGGCTATAAGCTTCGTCATACCAGATCACCGGTACTGAAATTCCGTGAAGGCGAACGATAAGGGCCAGGGTCACCAACATGAAAACCGGACTGTAGATAACCAGGGCTTGCCGTCTCACATGAACATCGACCAAGCGATCCATCGCACTCACGTAATCTTCTCCAGTGAAGCTCGATCTACCGGCTCGTTACTACTTCTGGTGATTTCCTTGATCACATACCGGGGCCGATGCTTGGACTCCATGTAAATACGCCCGATGTATTCACCCAGAATGCCAATACCAATCAGCTGTACGCCCCCCAAAAACAAAATGGCGGTCATCAGAGACGGGTACCCCGGCACGTTATTGCCAAACAGCACCTTGTCCAGAACCATGTAAGTCGCATACAAAAGCGCTATCAGGGAGATGATACCGCCGATGTAGGACCACACGCGCAACGGTACAGTACTGAACGAAGTGATGCCCTCAAGTGCCAGATTCCATAGCTTCCAGAAATTGAACTTACTTTTTCCAGCCACCCGTGGAGCGCGATCGTACTCAATGACTTTTGTGTTGAACCCTGCCCATGACAGCACACCTTTCATGAATAACTGCTGTTCCGGAAGGCTCTTGATGACCTCAACGACTTTTCTATCCATCAAGCGAAAGTCGCCAACATTTTCCTCGATGCGGGTCGATGCAATCTGGTTGAGTAGTCGATAGAACAGGCTCGCGAATTGACGTTTGAAATAGCTGTCGGTCAAACGGTTTCGTCGTTTTGCCAGCACCACGTCAGCCCCATTGATCCACTCTTCGATGAGCCGCGAGATGACACAGATTGGGTCCTGCAGATCCACATCCATGGGAATTAGGGCATCGCCCGTTGCATGTTCCAACCCGGCAAACAAGGCAGGTTCCTTACCGAAGTTGCGCGAGAAACTGATCACCACCACATCGGTGTCAACCAAGGCAATCGTATGGGCCAGATCGGATGTTCCGTCAGTACTGCCATCATTGATAAACACGATTTCAATGCGGTGTTCGCGCAAACTCGGATCATGACGCACGGCCTGATAGAACACCCCGATAGCCTGCTCTTCATTGAACACAGGGACAATCAGCGAAACCTTCATGCCTTGCGCTCGCAAAACCCTACGAAGCTCGAAAACAAGAACCCGCAAAACAGGCTCAACAACGAAAACGTGGTGACAGTCAGCAGTCCATGAATACGCCACTGATCAGCAAGAAAACCGACGCCGAAACTCAATACACCCATGACGCAAACAAACAGCAGGTATCGCAATATCGATACCTTTGCATCAAATGTATAAAGGGCATTCGCATAGAAGGAGAATGACGCAGCGGCACAAAACGCCGCAAAATTACTGGTGGTTTGGGTCAACTCGGCAGCATTGACGAGTACAAAAAAAACCTGCCAATGAATGAACGTATTGACCAGCCCGATCACCGCATAGGTAGAAAATCCCTTCCACAAAGCTTTCATGCCGGCTCCCGCCAATATCCCTGTTACAGGTGGACTCAAGCTAAGTGATACCTCAACAGCGGTCTACTGACAGAAATAACAGGTTGGCAAGGATTTCAGACCAGCGGCAATGCTGACGATGTCGACACTTTTCACGACCCTTCAGATTCACCAACGTAGCGTTTTGCTCGGGGTCGGCTCCTTCATCACGATAAAACCGTAATCACCGATCAGGTAAATCCGGTAGAACTGGCTGTCCACCAGCGGCGGATAGCCCTGATAACCCACCCGCGTCGCGTTGCGCCGCTCCCGCTCCGCCACCACGTTGGTGATCCCCGCTTTCGGCAGATTCTCGGCCAGCATGTAATAGTCGGTATTGAGCAAGTAGTGCAGCACCGGCAGCTGCTTGAATGAGCCAGCTGCCGCCACTAACCAGTAGTCGGAATAACTCACCGAGATGTAGATCCGCCTGGCCTCGCGCAGCGACTGATGGCTGGCGATGTCGTACGCAAGGCTGGCCAGCGCCGTGGACGCAAAGGTTTTCTGCACGGTCAGCACCCGGCCATAGGCGAACGACAGCGACAACATCGCCAGCAGCGGAATGATCAACAACAGTGGCAGTCGTTCATGGATCGACGCCAGCGCCAGATGACTCAAATAGCACAACAGCACCAGCAGCACGGCAAAGCCCATCAAGGTGCGGGCGCCTTCGTTGAAGTCGCGGAAAAACAACGCGACTCCGGACACCAGCAGCGTCACCACCGGCAATGTCAGCAAACACATCAGGCCGATCAACAGTTTCTTCGGGCCACCGTCCTGACGCGCCGCTACGTTCAGTCCCAGCCGCACCGCCCCGGCTATCGCCAACAGCAGCAACCCGCCGAATACCCAGAGCCATCCACTACTGAACAGCAGCACGACTTTTTCCAGGACCCGGGCAATGTTGATCTGGATCTGCAATAGAGGATGCGCCGACCAATTGAGCAGCAATGTGCGATTGGAGTCCATGAACGGACCTGCACTGACGCTGTAGATCAACCCACCGAGGATCAGTTGGGCGGCTTTCCAGCCCAGCAGGTCGCGCCACGGCACCGGGGTGGTTTTATCGTTGGCGGCCCTGAGCAACTCCAGGCAACACAGGCCCAGGAACACATTCAGGCTGATCTGATACAACCCCAGCGCCAGTGCGATCAGGAACGACGGCACCAGCCACTGCACGCTGCGCCACGGGTGACGAAAGGTGATCGCATAGATCACCGCCACCAGGCTCAGGGCCGTCGCGGGACCGTCGTATTGATAAGACAGGTTCTGCAGGAAGAACGGGTTGTACCAGAGCGGCAACAGCACCAGGCAGCAAGCGACGCTGGGCTGGCGGAAGTAATGGAACGTCAGGCTGGTCAGCACCGACGCCATGGCCAGCGTGGCGATCAACAAGGGCAAGGGAAAGATGTTCGGCGCGGCATGGCTGAAAGTCAGGGCGTTGTAGAACAGCTGAGCGAACAGTCGCCCCTGTTCAGCCCAGGCCATGCCCGCCGCCAGCGAGCGCCAGTTGTCATCGATGTAGGGGAAGTCCGCGAGGATCAATGGCAGGATATACAAGAAGGTCGCGAACAGAAAAAACCGCCAGACCTGATGCCGGCTGAGCTCGCGAACGAGGAAGTCGTTGAACCGGCCCATGCTAGCGCCCGCCCCAGTCTTTACCGCCGACGATGTCCTTGATCACGTAGCGCGGCCGGTGCTTGGCCTCGATATAGATACGACCGATGTATTCGCCGAGGATGCCGATGCCGATCAGTTGCACGCCGCCGAGAAACAGTATCGCCGTCATCAGCGACGGATAACCGGGAACGTTGTTGCCGAAGAAAATCTTGTCCAGCACCATGTACACCGCATAGAGCACCGCGAAAATCGAAATGCCGCCACCGACGTAAGTCCACAAGCGCAGGGGCACGGTGCTGAACGAGGTCACGCCTTCCAGCGCCAGGTTCCACAGCTTCCAGCCATTGAACTTGCTGCTCCCCGCCACCCTTCCTGCCCGCTCGAACTCCACCACCACGGTGTTGAACCCGGCCCACGACAACACACCTTTCATGAACAACTGGTGCTCGGGCAGGGACCGGATCACGTCGACCACCTTGCGATCCATCAACCGGAAGTCCCCGACGTTTTCCTCGATGCGGGTATAGGCGATGCGATTGAGCACGTGGTAGAAAATCGACGCACTGTGACGCCTGAGGTAGCCGTCGACGTCCCGATTGCGGCGCTTGGCGAGTACCACATCGGCGCCCTTTTGCCACTGCTCGACCAATAACGGGATGACACTGATCGGGTCCTGCAGGTCGACATCCATGGGAATCACGGCATCGCCGCTGGCGTGTTCCAGGCCGGCAAACAGTGCCGGCTCCTTACCGAAGTTGCGCGAGAAATTGATCAGCATGACCTGATCATCCGCCTTGGCCAGTGCCGTAGCCTGTTCGGCCGTGCGGTCGGAGCTGCCGTCGTTGATGAACACGATCTCGACTTCGGCACCGCTGAGCTTCAACTCCCGTCGCACCGCCTGATAAAACAGATTGATTGACTGTTCTTCGTTGAACACCGGGACAATGAGGGAGATTTTCATCGATCACGCTCGCGAAACACCACGTATTTGGAATACAGGAAGCCGAACACCAGGCTCAATGCCGAAAACAGGGCCACGGTGAGCAAACCGTGCAATCGCCAGACGTCGCCCAGATGGCCGACACCCAGGCTCAACGCCCCCATGCCCGAAACAAACAACAGATAACCGCCGACCGAGGCACTGGCGGCGAAGGTAAATTGCGCGTTCATGTAGAAGGAAAACGACGCAGCCACGCAGAAGGCTGCCAGATTGCTGAACGCCTGACTGAGTCCGGCCGCCATGCTCAGCAGGAAAAAGACCTGCCAGTGAATCAGGGTGTTGGCGACCCCGATCACCGTGTAACTGGACAGCCCTTTCCACAACAGTCTCATGTGAGACTCCCGTTTTTAGAACGTTGCACTCATTAGTATTTGAGCCTGTCTACTGTCACAAATCGCAGGTTTTTGGACCTTTCTGACCAGCGGTTGAGCCTTGGGGCAACGCCCGAGACATTCGGTAATAGCCCGGTTTTGCAATTGCCCGCGAATCAGTCCACCCTGCGCGCCGCCGCTTGGACGCGAGGCCTTTGCGCCCGCGGCCAATCCCATTTTCACCCGCTGTTACGAGCCAGCTGTCATGACGTTAGCACGCGATCACCGGATCGACTTTTTTCGTGGTCTGGCACTGATCTTCATCTTTTGGGATCACGTGCCTCACAACCCTTTGGGACAAATCACCCTGCGCAACTTCGGTTTCAGCGATGCGGCCGAGGTTTTCGTGTTTCTGGCAGGTTTCGCGTCCGTATTGGCGTACGGCAAAGTCCTGGCGCGCGAAGGCTTTCTGATCGCCTGCGTGAAAATCCTGCGCCGGGCATGGGTGCTCTACGTGGTGCATATCTTCCTGCTGGCGATGCTGATGGGCATTGTGTTTTTCGCCAACAGCCATGTGGAAACACGGGACCTGGTGGAGGAAATGGGCATGCATCACTTCATCAGCAACCCGCAGCAGGCCCTGATCGATGAACTGTTGTTGCGCTTCAAGCCGAACCTGATGGACCCGTTGCCGCTGTACATCGTGCTATTGGCAGGTTTGCCCCTGGTACTGCCCGTACTGGTGCGCAAGGCCTGGGTGGTGGTCGCGATGTCATTGGCGCTGTATCTGATGGTGCCACTGGCGGGCTGGAACCTGGCCGCCATCAAGGACGGCGTGTGGTATTTCAACCCGGTTGCCTGGCAATTGCTGTTCGTACTCGGCGGTGCCGCTGCGATTCACAGCCAGCGCCCGCGCCTGCCCGACACTCGCCCGCTGCTACGCCAGCCGTTGTTTGTCAGTGCGGCGCTGTACGTAGTGACCGCGGGCGTGATGACCGTCCTGTGGCGTTGGCCAGAGCTACACGATGCCGTGGTGCCAGCGAGCCTGAAGAACCTGCTGTACCCCATCAGCAAGACCGACCTGTCCCCCGTGCGCCTGCTGCATTTCCTCGCACTGGCCTACGTCACCGCGAAACTGATTCCCGACAGCGGATGGACGCAAAACTGGCTCGCGCAGCAAAGTTGCCGAATGGGCCGTTTCTCGCTGGAGATTTTCTGTCTGGGCGTGCTGCTGGCGCCTTTGGCGGACATGGTCAACGCGCTGACCGACGACGCTGTTGCCATGCAGATTTTCACGGCGCTGGTGGGTGCCGGGTTGATGGCACTGCTGGCGACCTGGCTTGAGTTCAACAAGCGTTTGAACCAGACAATCAAAAGATCGCAGCCTGCGGCAGCTCCTACAAAATCAGACCGCATTCCCCTGTAGGAGCTGCCGCAGGCTGCGATCTGTTGATCTTCAAAACCAAAAAGCCCCGATCATTTCGACCGGGGCTTTTGTCTTTCAGGCATTACAACTTACGAAACCGAACGCACCGCACCTTGCGAAACATTCGTCGGTTGCAGCTTGAACATGTAGAACAGCACCGTCAGCAGCACCAGGAACGCAGGTCCCACATACAGCGCCACGCGGGTGTCCGGGAAGTACGCCATCAGGCCGACCACCAGCACCAGGAACGCCAGCGCCAGATAAGAGCTGACCGGGTACAGCCACATACGGTATTTCAGGCCAGCCGCTTCGCTTGCGCTCAGGCCTTTGCGGAATTTGAGCTGGGCCAACAGGATCATCACCCAGGTCCAGATCGCGCCGAAGGTGGCGATGGACGTCACCCAGACAAAGACCTTCTCCGGTACCAGGTAGTTCAGCAGCACGCCCAACAGCAAGGCGAAGATCGACAGCAGCAGCGCACGCCGCGGCACGCCGTTGCTCGAGGTCTTGGCGAACCCCGCCGGGGCCTGGCCGTTCTGCGCCAGGCTGTAGAGCATGCGCCCGGTGCTGAAGATGCCGCCGTTGCAGGACGACAGTGCCGCGGTGATCACCACGAAGTTGATGATGCCGGCGGCGGTCTTGATGCCCAGACGCTCGAAGGTCATCACGAACGGACTGCCTTGGGTACCGATTTCGTTCCACGGGTAGATCGACAGGATCACGAACAACGCGCCGACATAGAACAGCAGAATCCGCCAGAACACCGAGCCGATGGCATTGGGGATGGTCTTTTGCGGGTTCTTCGCTTCACCGGCGGTCAGGCCGATCATCTCCACACCCAGGTAGGCGAACATCACCATTTGCAGCGACATCAGCACGCCAGTTATGCCGTTGGGCATGAAGCCGCCGTGGGTCCACAGGTTGGAAATCCCCAGGGCCACGCCGTCGTTGCCGAAACCGAAGGCGATGATGCCGATGCCGCCGAATACCATCGCAATGATGGTGACGATCTTGATCAGGGCAAACCAGAACTCGAATTCACCGAAGGCCTTGACCGCGATCAGATTGATCGAGCCCATGCTTATCAACGCAGCGAGCGCCCAGATCCAGCGCGGTACATCGGGGAACCAGATGCCCATGTACACCGCCACGGCAGTGATTTCCGCGACGCAGGTCACCAGCCACAGGAACCAGTAGTTCCAGCCGGTCAGAAAGCCCGCCAGCGGGCCGAGGTAGTCTTGGGCGTAACGGCTGAACGAGCCGGCGACCGGATTGTGCACGGCCATCTCGCCGAGGGCACGCATGATCACCAGGATCGCCAGACCGCCGATGATGTAGGACAGCATGATGGCGGGGCCGGCCATTTGGATGGCCTTGGCTGAACCGAGGAACAGACCGACGCCGATACAGGCACCGAGTGCCATCAGGCGAATATGCCGCTCGCCGAGTTCACGTTTAAGCGGACCGCCCTGAGCGGTCTCGCCGTTGGGCTGGTGATTGCCTACGGGCATAAGGGGTACCTCATCTTGTTGTTGGATATGACCGCTGAGCGTTGAAGCCCCCGACCGATAAGCCAGCTGCTTCGCGTAACCGGGTCTGCTTTGTAAGCAGAACCGTCCTGCAGGACAAAACCTGCAAGATCAGCGGGTCGTGCAGTATAAAAAGCTGACGACAGAGATATTCACTCTATAAACCACTAAATTCAGCCATAAACCCCGGCAATAATGCGACTTTTGGAGAGGCTTCACCTGGATCTTGTAGGAATTTCCACCATTTAAATGGCGCGGAGTATTGCACAACAATGGTGCATCGCCATGCCCCTACCAAAGCCGTATTTACCTTAGAAAGGCTCTACTCCAGCCATTACAGACCACCACCCGTCTCCAGTTGCTATCACAACTGTGGCGAGGGGGCTTGCCCCCTCGCCACAATGGCTCCATCCGGCCCAGTTAGTGGTGAGTCCGTGCATCATTTTGCCCCTCACATTTTTTTCACCTTCGCCAACCACCGTCTAAGCTTCAGTGAAGTCCGATCAATCTGCGTGAATGGATCAGTCGACTATGGGCGCTTTGTGGCAAACCGATTCGAGTAAAACCGAGGTTCCGACTGAACGTGAGGATGAAGCGCCGCCACCTGAAAAACCCCGTCGTTCCAGACACGGATGGGGAGCGTTCTGGCTATTGCTGTTGATTATCGCGATTGTCGTGGGGCTGGCGGCTGCGAGGGAAATGCGTACCTCGAAGTTCCAGGCCCGGGAAGTCAGCAAATACGCCGCGTCCCTGAACTATGAGCTCAAACCCGGCCCCAGCGATGCGATTCGCTATCCGGGCGACGGTCCGTTCGATCGGCGCCTGGGCTACAGCTCGCTGGATGAATTCCTGCCGCGCTTGATCAAGCGCGATTTCGTCGTTGAGGCGCAAACCCGCTTTTCTCCGGCGCTGTTGAAGTACAGCGACAAAGGCCTGTTCGTGCCTTATGCCGAGAAAATCCAGGCCGGGCTGTCGATCACCGATTGCCGCGCTGCGCCGCTGTACCAGTACAACTACCCGCAGCAGCTTTATTCAACCTTTGCCTCGATCCCGCCGGTGGTGGTCAACAGCCTGTTGTTCATCGAGAACCGCTTCCTGCTGGACCCCAAACAACCCCTGGCCAACCCGGCGGTGGACTGGCCACGGTTCGGTATGGCGGCGTGGTCCCAGGTGGCCAAGATATTGCACGTGCCCGGTCAATCCGCTGGTGGCAGTACCCTGGCCACGCAACTGGAAAAGTACCGACACTCCCCCGATGGCTTGACGGTCAATGGCGCGGAAAAAATTCGCCAGATGATTTCCGCCACCGTACGCGCCTATCAGGCCGGGCCACAAACCCTCGAAGCCCGGCAGAACGTGGTTCGCGACTACCTCAACAGCGTGCCGCTGTCGGCCGTACCGGGCCACGGTGAAGTGCATGGCATGGCTGAAGGCTTGCGCGTGTGGTATGGCTCCGACTTCAGCAAGGCCAACGAAGTCCTGACCAGCACTGCGACCGATCCAAAAACCATGGCGGAAAAAGGCCTGGCCCTGCGTGAAATGCTGTCGCTGATGATTGCCCAGCGCCGCCCCTCGCATTACCTGACCAAGGGTCACGATGAACTGGCCGACCTCACCGACAGCCATATTCGCCTGCTGGCGCAAAACAGTGTGATCGACGCCCAGCTCGCCGCCGCCGCCCTGGCCAGCAAATTGACCTACCGCGACTGGGCCACCCAGCCGACCATTCAGCCGATTGAAACCAACAAGGGCATCAGTGTCGCGCGCAGCCGTCTGGCCGGCATGCTCAATCGCCCACTGTATGACCTCGACCGCCTCGATCTGTCCGCCACCAGCACCCTGCAAGGCGAGTTGCAAACCGAGGCCACCGAGTACCTGAAAAAACTCGCCGACCCCGCTTTTGCCACGCAAATCGGCCTGATCGGCGAACGCCTTCTGACCACCACCAGCACCACCCAGGTGCGCTACAGCTTCACCCTGTTCGAACTGACCCCGGACGGTTCGCGGGTACGGGTGCAGACCGACAGCACCGACCAGCCATTCGACATCAACGAAGGCAGCAAACTGGAGCTGGGCTCCACCGCGAAAATGCGCGTGCTGACCACCTACCTGCAAATCATCTCCGAGCTGCACGACAAATACGCTGGCATGGCCGTCCCTGAACTGAAGAAAGTCGACGTGCCGGAGCAGGACCGCCTGAGCCGCTGGGCGGTCGATTACCTGATCGAAAACAAGGACCGCGACCTGCAAAAAATGCTCGGCGCAGCCCTGGACCGCAAATACTCCGCCAGCCCCGGCGAGGCGTTTTTCACCGGGGGCGGCCTGCATGTGTTCCACAACTTCCGCAAGGAAGACAACGGCCGCATACCGACACTGCGCGACGCCCTGCGCGAGTCGATCAACCTGCCGTTCATCCGCCTGATGCGTGACCTGGTGCGCTACACCACCTACTCCGGCCCGAACAGCAGTGCCGAACTGCTCAAGGACGACCGCGACCCGCGGCGCCAGGAATACCTGGCCGAATTCGCCGACAGCGAGGGCACTTCGTTCCTGCTCAAGTTCTGGAAGAAGTACAAGAACAAGGACACCCAGGACCGGCTCGAGACCTTCCTCGACAGCATGCGCCCGACCCCGATCCGCATGGCCGCCGTGCACCGCTACCTGCTGCCACGGGCCAGTCAGGCAAGCTTCAACGCCTTCGTGCGCTCGCACCTCACCGGCGCCAAGCTCACGGAAAAACTCACTGACGAACGTCTCGTACGGCTCTACGAAGCCTACGGCCCTGGCTCCTACGACTTGCCGGACCAGGGCTTCATCGCCAAGGTTCACCCGCTGGACCTGTGGCTGATGGGCTACCTGCTCAATCACCCCGACGCCAAGTGGGGTGAAATCGTCAAAGCCAGCCAGTTCGAGCGCCAGGAGGTCTACAGCTGGCTGTTCAAAAGCCGGCACAAGGGTGCCCGCGACAGTCGCATCCGCACCATGCTGGAGATCGAAGCATTCCTCGACATTCACCAGCGCTGGCAGAAAGTCGGCTACCCATTCGATCACCTCGTGCCCTCGCTGGCGACCGCCATCGGCAGCTCCGGCGACCGTCCGGCAGCATTGGCGGAACTGATCGGCACCATCCTCAACGACGGTGTGCGCATGCCGACCCTGCGTATCGACAGCTTGCACTTCGCAGCCAACACACCGTATGAAACCAAATTGATCAATGACCCGAACGTCGGCAAACGGGTCATGCCGTCCGAAGTCGCCACGGCCATGCGCGAAGCCTTGTCGCAAGTGGTGGATGCCGGTACGGCGAAACGGGTGTCCGGCAGTTTTGTAACGCCGGATGGCAAACCGTTGGCCATGGGTGGCAAAACGGGCACAGGGGACAACCGCATTGAAGCCATTGGTTCAGGCGGGCGGATTCTGAGCTCCAAATCCATCAACCGGACGGCGACGTTTGTCTTCTACATTGGCGATTCACACTTCGGTACCTTGACCGCATTCGTGCCCGGGCGCACGGCCGAAGCCTTCAAGTTCACCTCGGCGTTGCCGGTGCAGGTACTCAAAGGCATGGCACCGATTCTCATGCCATACCTGCAACCCGGCAGCAAAACAGGTTGCTTGCCGACTGAAGTCGCGCGGCGTTGACAGAACCATTACGCTGCACAGGTGGTAATTAATTATTTTCGGCATGGATAATTCCAATGCATTAGCGGTGCAGGCGCTGATCAAGCAACAGAAATCGCGGCTTTTACTTTGGGCCCTGGGCGTTAGGCTGGTGACTCACATTAACGCTCAAGGTTTATTAACAACATGCCTGACTTACAAGGAAGTACGTCGACAACCGACCATAAAGGCCGGCACTACGAATTCATCAAGAGCCGGATTCATCCGGTCTTTCAAAGCACTTCATTGCGAAATGTCCGGGAACTGGGCCGCGCCGAAAAAGCGCCCGCGCCCTGGATCAAGACAGCCACCGCGCTCAATCAATCCCGCTTACAAAAAGCCAGCCTCGAACTCTGGTCTTCCCGCAACAAGGTGGATCGGTTTCTCGACCAGTTGCAAAACGCTTATGAATTTGCCGAGCCCATACTCGCCGATGCGCTGAAGAAACTGGATATCGATGTCGACGTTAAAAAAACATATCTGCATCTTTACCTGCCTAAAGAACGGCCCTGGTATGTCATCGATACGTCCGGGGGTGTCGTCACCCGCACTGTTTCGCTGATCGACGCCGCACTGCACAACTTCGCGCTTGGCGAAACCTGCGAACCGGACTCGGATTACATCAGCCAACCCGATCAGCGTGGTCAGTTCGATGTCTTGCCCATCAAACACAAGCTCTCCATCGCAAGGTTTCAGGCGTTGTGCCGTGAGCTGGACATCGGCGCCCGCTACACCCGATACCTGGAAGAACAGTTGCTATCTCGTGATCGCCTTGCAAAGTATTGGCTCCAAAGCCGTATCGTTGAAAGCGAGAAAGCCGCTTTCAGAGCCGCCGTGGAACAGGCGACGATGGCCGGCGATATCGACGCCGATGCCCGCGACAGGGTCATTGAAATGCTGGAGGGCCAGCGCAACACCACCTGGAAAGGCAAGCCGGTGCAATTTGCCGACCTGTCCATTCTCGACAACCGCTTGACCGGCATCGTGCTGATCACTGCGGACCTTGAGCAATCGCGCGAGGTGATGCCAGTGATCGCTTATGTGCCGCAGGATCCAGAGCACCCACTCAAGCAATACCCCTCGACCGTCGCGTTCATGAACGAATTGACGCGGCAGTTGCGCGACGACGCGCTGATCGCTTCCACCGGGATGACGTACCGCCAGTTCTTCAGCCGGTTCATTGACCATTCGCAACGCGGGCATTTCTTCGGCGGGCTGCAACAACGTCTGTTCGAGGTCAAATGGCATCGAAAGGAAACGTTCGATCCGGGCCCAAGCTGGCGGGATGTGCCGATCGATAACCCGCAATTGAATTTCGAGATTGCGCCGATCACGGGCGAACTCTGGGTACATCTTTATCAAAACAAACTGAACAAGATTCTCAATGACGCTCGGGACATCGCCGTGTCGACCGCCGATACCGATCGCAATGCCCGGTGGGCCTGGTGGGACAACTTCAAGAAAATAGTCTCCGATATTTTCAATGTTGCCCTGTTGATCGCCACGCCATTCGTTCCTGGGCTGGGCGAACTCATGCTGGCCTACACGGCGTATCAACTGACCAGTGATGTCATTGAAGGCGCTGTGGACCTGGCCGAGGGACTATGGGCAGAAGCAGCGGATCACGTTGTGGGGGTCCTGACGGACGTGGTTCAACTGGCTGCGTTTGCCGCCGGGGCGAGCATCGCCGATGCGTTCCGGCTCAAGGTTTCTACATGGGTCGAGGGCCTGCAACCGGTGAGCTTGCCCACCGGTGAAACCCGCTTGTGGCACCCGGATATCGAGCCCTACGCCCATCCAGACCTGTCGCTGCCAACAGATTCCAGGCCCGACCGGCTGGGCCTGCATCGCCATCAAGGCCGGGCCATCCTTCCTTTGGAGGGTCGCCACTATGTGACCCGCAAAGATCCGCAAACCACGCAGTATCGGCTTGAACACCCTACCCGCCCCGAAGCCTATGCACCGAAACTGGCCCATAACGGTCGTGGCGCCTGGCGCCATGAAGGTGAAAACCCGTTGACCTGGGAGAGCCCGAAGCTGATGCAACGGCTGGGGCATATGACCGATGGCTTGAGCTCACGGCAACTGGAAAACATCCGCTTGATCAGCGGCACCGAAGAAGACGCGCTGCGGCGCATGCACGTCGAAAACGCCGAGCCGCCACTATTGCTGGAAGACACGGTAAACCGCTTCAGGGCGATGGAAGATGTCGCCGCCACGACCACGCAGATTCGTTCGGGAAGCCCGATAGACCCGTCATCGCACTGGTTCGAGCAACTGATCACCGAACTGCCGGGCTGGCCGTCCGACCATGCCTTGAGGGTGTATGAACGATCCGACCTGCTCGGCCCCTCCCGCCTGTACGGCAACGCCAATGCCCGACCGGAACGGACGCTGGATATCGGGCTGGCGGACGTGATGGCCGGCAGGCTGACGGAGCGGGTCGTCAGGTTTCTCGATGAACCACAGCTCGAAGCGCTGGTCGGACCGGGACTCTCCAGGCAAGCGAAGGTACAGCGCCTGCGTGATCGCCTGGCCGACCAGGTCGAAGGGCGCAAGACCAACGTCGCGGATTTCATTTATCGCTCTCGCGCACGCAGTACCGATCGACGCGTTCAGGTCATGCAGCGGCAATACCCTGAACTGCCGACGATCATCGCCGAACGCCTTGTCGCCAATGCCCGGCAAGACGATCTGCGCATCGTCGACACACAGCAACGCCTCCCACTGGATCTCAAGAGCCGCGTCCGCGAATGTGCTTTTGAAACCCGCTCGACACGCGCCAGCGAGGGCTTTTTCCAGGCCGAACGATTGACCGCCGACACCGAGCGCCTGGTGCTCAACGCGCTGCGATTCAACAGCGCAGCCTTGGGCGATCTACGCGTGGAAATACGTGACGGCACCGCCGATGGTCCTTTGCGTTGCAGTGTCGGTCCAGACGATGCCACTCACGTACGCCTGCTAATACGCGTCGGAGACGGCCGGTATGAGGTGGTTGACGGTCAACATCGCCCGCTTTCCGATGCTGTCGACTTTCATGAAGCGCTGCTGCGCGCCTTACCGGAGCAGGCACGCCGATCAATAGGTTATGGATTGGGCCAGGGACAAGCCTTCAAGCAATGGATAATGGCCAAGACCATGGCACCGGCCGAACGCCGCACGCTCTTGCTGGAGCCTTCCATCCGGCCGGTGGCGGAGCTGGACACGAGCCTGCTGTTATGCGGCCCCGGATTTTCCAGACAGCCAGTGACCGTTGAGCAACGGGTGCAAAATCTGTACCCGCACCTGCGTGAACATGAGGTCGACAACTTCATTCGTTCCATGCCTTCGGGCAGCGACCCTGTTCAATTGATAAGCAACCTGGAACGAGAACTCACAGAGCTGGAAAACATCCTTGACGCATGGAAGATAAAGCACACGCCGTTCGAGCCCGACAATACGCTCCTACCGCCCAGGGAAATCACTTTCATCGCTAATCGCCTGATGGAATGCTTCCAGCGAAAAACCCTGGTGTTCGATGAACGCAGCATTCACTTCGACAAGGGTTATGCACTGGACCTATCCACTGAGCTCCTGAGTTTCAACCTGGAGCCATGGTGGAAGACATTGCCAGACATCCGCCCGTACCTCGAACAGATCAGCACCTTGAACCTGGACGAGATGGCATTTACGTCCGGCTCCAAGGGATTATTGAAAAGCTTTACCCAGCTACGCCATCTCAGCGCACGTCGCTGTCAGCTGACCCGCTTGCCGGACAATGTGGCCAGCATGCACCTGCTCGAAACCCTGCGTCTGAGCGGCAATCATATTGCGCTGAACACCGAGGCCGTCGAGCAACTGCAACATCTGACACGCCTGCAGACCCTGCGGCTCGATCACAACCCGCTGCGCCAGGCGCCCAATGTCGAGCGCATGCCACGCCTGAAAGTGCTTAATCTTTCAAACACCGACATCGATACCTGGCCAGACGGACTGCTGAGCAAACAGCGTCCAAAGGGGTTCTTTCTTGACCTGCGGGGAAATCCGATCAAGACCGTACCCAATGTCGTCAACGGGTCAAGGCAAGCATCAGTAGTGGCGCGCGCACGGCTGGATATCGAATCCCTGGACGATATTCAACGCCAGATCCTGTTCCAATACCGCGATTCAGTGGGCTTGCCGCGCCAGAACATCTACGCCCCTCTGGCCGCCAATGCGCGCGCCAAATGGCCGGTCGATGATGACTCCTCGCTTTGGGGTGCGAACTCGCCTGGCTTGGGGACTTACAGAGCGGATGCCTGGGACAATCTGATGAACGAGCCGAACAGCGAAGGCTTCTTCAGAATCATCGACAGCCTGACGCATTCGGCCGACTTCAGAGCCGGTGGCGCTACCCGCGCAGCCTTGTCCCGTCGTGTCTGGGAACTGATCGATGCGGTGGATCTGGATACGCCACTGCGCGAAAAACTGTTTCAGACCGCCGAGCAACCCACCACCTGTGCCGATGCCAGCTCCGAAGTTTTCAACAATATGGGCGTGCAGGCGCTTGCGTCCCAGGCGTATACCTATTCGACCAATGCCGCCGAACTGGAAACCCGGCTGGTGAGCCTGAGCAAGGGTGCCGCGCGCTTGCAACGGGTCAATGACATCGCCCGGGCCGATGCACTGTCACGTCCGAGCAGGGCCGAAGAAGTGGAAATTTACCTGGCGTATCAGACTCGTCTGGCTTCGCGCCTTGGCTTGCCGTGGCAATCGGAGGGCATGCTTTATCGCAATATCGCGGCCGTGAGCGACAATGCCATCGAACAGGCGTACACCACCGTGCTGGCGCTGGAGGAAGGGGACGGTTTGCTTGACGCCATGCTCCAACAGCTGTTCTGGGAGAAGTACCTGCATGAAACCTATGACCTGAGATTCCGTTCGAATGATCGGGCGTTCGATGAAAAGCTGCGACTTCTCGAGCAACGCAGGGAAACCGGCGAAATCAACGAGCAGGCCTACTCGGAAAGCATCAACACGCTGGCCGATGATAAACTGCAATTGGGACGAAGCCTGACCCGGATGCTGCTGGATAAATACGCGCTGTAAACGGGTAACCGGCTCCTGTAGTCCTGGCGTGCCTTGTCTTCAGGAGCCTGGCTTTTTTTTTACCGAGCGTTACACATCCGAGTCCCAGAGAACGGTGATGTTGCCGCTGAACGTGTCACTGAATCCGGGACGGAACAAAAAGTCGATGGAGTCCTGGGTCATCTCGAAACGCAGTGAACCCTCTTTTCGATCCACATATAACCCTGGCTGGAAGGGTCCCAGCCAGGCGTTGGGTTGAAGTAAAACTTCCTTGACCGGCCCGTTGTGACCGTCGATCCCGACGGGCAAGCTGAGTTTTGTGTGCACTCTGGCGCGATTGTTCGTCGGACTCCGCAAATCGCATACAAACCCGCCCCCAATGCACTGCAACATGACCCTGAAGCTCGACGAAGCCGAGATGTAAAACAGTTGGTCGGCGTAGATGCGGGTCGGCTTGCGACCGCTCTCGATCCAGGGTTGCCAGCCGCCTTCGGGCTGCAGCGTCACCTTGTTCCCACCCGGTGGCAGATCGACCTTGAGCGTGTGCTGAACATCCAGCACGAAATGGAGGTACAGCGAAGTTTGGTCCGGCACCATTGAGCCCATATCGAAGTCTCCACCCTGCCCGACGGTATACGTCATCGACCCGGTGTAAAGCCCGCTCGACATACCCAAGGGATTGGGCGTGCGCAGCTCATAGGCAAAATCGAAGTACTCGAACGTCATGCCTCCTGGAATGTTGAAAGCGGCCACCTTGGTACACGCCGCTTGCACTGGCGTCTTCCAGAAAAAACGATAGGCCCTGTCGCTGTAGCTTCCTACACCGCTGTACAGACAAGGCGGGGCTGCGTAAACCCAACTGCCGCTGGTCCAGAGCTTTTGGTGACCTTCAAGTATGTCTGTCACCCCCACCAGACTGGCGGCTGAATCACTCAGGGAATATCTTGAACCCATGCCGGTGATGCGTATTTCGACGGTTTCTGTTTCCTGGGTATCGCGATTGGTGACCGGGAAACGCCGCCAATCGGCAGGCGTTTTTACCCCCACACCCGAGATACCGGCCCAGATGGGGCCAGTGGAATTGAAACGAATCGGCACCTGGATACTGGACATCCCGGTGGCGGCGCATTCGGTTGGATGGATCGCGCAATAGCCGCTATTGGGTGTCTTGTTGATGAACACGTTCCTGTTCGGTTGCGCCGGATCAGGCTGGAACAACGCGCGGATCTCCTGATTCGCCGCCTCCGCCGAGGTCACGCACAGCGTCATCAACAACGCCAGTTTGCCGGTGAATTTTTTAAAACTTTCCATTCGTGTCATTCCCGATTGATTCGATGCCACAAGCTTCATTCTCCTGGCGCCCTGGCGTTGAACAGCAGCAAAACGTTGCCGGCGTAATCACCCGCGCGGTATCCCCCGAGCGGTTTTACCGGGTCGATCTCCAGCGCCACTCGCTTGCCCGTTGCGGCTTCTTCCCGGGACACGACCTGACGCAGGACAGAACTCAGTTCAACGCCGTTGAACCTGACCCGCAGTGCAATATTGTCGTCCGGCCTGCCATTCGACAGGTAGGGGACGCTTTCCAGGCGCGCTTCAATCGCGCTGGTGTCGTGGCGCACGTCGAAGTTCTTTCGCAGGCTGCCCAAGGTTGATGTGGGGTAGCTCCAGAGCAGTGGCTGCGCCCGGTGAATCCAGTCCGGTTCGGACGGAATGATGTAAAAAGCCCGACTCGGAACCGTCAGCGATACTTCGAACGTGTGCTCTTCGCGAGCGGCCCAACTGATGGTGCTCGTCAGTCCAGTGATTGCCATCAGTACGACGACGGCGCATTGCTTGCTCATATTCATTACCTATCCCGCCAATGAAACAGCCGTTAGCGGCTCACTACCTTCAAGTCCTGTTTACGTTCGCCTTCGAGCAGCTTGAAACGGTATTCACGGCCCTTTTCCTTGTCGAAGCCGAAAGATTTGCCCGCCAGAACATGGTGTTTGGTGGTGGCTCCACAATCGCTCTCCTTGCTCAACGAACAGTTTTTGAATTCATCGATGACGAGCACCGAGTTGCCGTTGTTGCGCAGTTCATAACGGCTGTCGGTTTCAGTGATGGCTGTCTCGAAACGTGCGTCTTTGGGCCGCACGAAGAAGATCGTGCCGAACCCGGTCATGACATTGACGCCGGCGCTCAGGGTCTTTTTGTAGTCCTCACGCTCTTCGCCGCTGACCACGAATTCGTCCTCCTTTTCCGGTACCACCGGCACGAAACGCACGCGAAAATAACGTTCGCGGTCACGTTCGCCCATGTACAGCAGGCGAGTGCCCTGCATACCCTGTGCCGGCACGATCAGTCGCGCGGGGCTGGCCATCAGGCCATTGCGCGATGCCTTGTCAGCGGAGGTCTCGACCGGAATTTCCCGAGACGTACCGTCAGCCTCATACACGATCTCCAATACGTTGACCTTGACGAACGCGGTGCTGTCACCGCTGTTGAAGACCCGCTTCAGGTAAGTGCTTTTGTCGCCATCCAGATAGTCATAAACAGTGCCGACATTGATTTGCGGCCCAGCGTTCGCCGCCATGCAAAACACACTGAGCATCGACAGCAAAAACAGACGTGTCATGTCTTCAATCCCAAAAAAATTAAACAAAATGGAGGGCCGGACGCTCACACTTCCGAATCCCAGATGATGGTGATATTGCCCTTGAGCGTGCCGCTGAAGCCGGGGCGTATCAGAAAGTCGATCGCGTCCCGCGGCATCTCGAAACGCAGCGAACCTGGCTTGCGATCCAGATAATGACCAGGCTGAAAAGGGCCTATCCAAACGTTATTCATCAGCGAGACATGATTGACCGGGCCATTGCCGGGACCGATGATGCCCGCGGGCAGGCTGAGCCTGGTTTCCACCTGTGTGCTGTTGCCGTTCTCGCCGCGCAGATAACATCGAGTACCGCCCAGCGAATCGCACTGCATCATCACGCTGAAGCGCGAAGACGCCGAGATGAAGAAGGCCTGATCGCGGTAGATCCTCGTCGGCTGGCGACCGCTTTCGATCCAGCGGTTCCAGCCGCCTTCGGGTTCCAGCGCCACCTTGTTTCCACCCGGTGGCAGGTCGACTTTCAGGGTGTGTTGCACATCCAGTACAAAATCCAGGGTCAGGCTGCCGTCATCCGGGGTCATCATCGAACCCATCTGGAAATCTCCACCAGGGCCGAGGGTGTATGACAACGAGCCGGTGTACAGCCCGGACGACATACCCAACGGATTCGGGGTGCGCAGCTCATAGGCGAAATCGACTTTATCGAAGTACATCGATGGAATTTGGTACGCCGCTACTTTGGTGCAGGCCGATTCGACCGGTGCTTTCCAGAAAAATGAATAGCTGGTGGGACTGTAGTAACCGACGCCGCTGTACTGACAGGGCGCTGGCGCATAGACCCAACTGCCGCCGTTCCACAGCTTCTGATGTCCTTCGAGGATGCCTGTTACACCCACAAGATTGGCGGCCGAATCACTCAAGATAAAATTTGAGCCGATGCCAATGATGCGCACCTCGACGATTTCCGTCTCCTGAGTATCCCGATTGGTGACCGACAGTTGTCGCCAGTTGGCCGGTACCTTCAACGCCATGTGGTCGCCAGGCATGATGGGGCGTGTGGAATCGAACCGAACAGGAATCTGGATGCTGAACATCCTGGTGATGGCACATTGGCTCGGATGCGACGCGCAATAGCCACTGTTCGGGGTCTTGTTGATGAACACGTTATTGTTCGGCTGCGACGGGTCGGGCTGGAACAAGGCCCTGATCTCGCGATTCGCCGCCTCCGTCATCGACAGGTTCAGCGCCGCCAGCAAAGCTAACCCGTTCAATATTGCTTTCACGATTAACCCGCCTTCTGCTCGGTGAAGGTGATATCGGCCAAGGTGTCCGGCGTACATCGCAGGTCACCGATCATCAGCACATTGTTTTCGCTGCGATGCCGGTCGGCCTCAAGACGGAACTGGCACAGCAACTGGTTGCCCTGACGCACTTCCAGCGTCGGCGAACCGGCGTTCATTTCCATCGAGAAGAAACCATCGACCTCTGTCACGCCACGACTGGCGTGGTTGATCACGTGGTGCCCCTTGAGCGGCTGCCCTTGCGAATCGACCAGCCGGCCCAGCACGGTCAGGGTTTTCATCACCCGCACCTTGCGGTACTCGACCCCACCCTTGTTCAGGTGATAACGGGTGCGGGCCGGTTCGATGGTGGCCGCCGGCACATGGTTGCCTTCGAAATCGAAACTCACCGAGCTGTTCTGGTACGCGGTGATCGGGATGAAGTTGCGTCCCGGCTTCAGTGCCGCGCTGCCGCCGCTATAGTCGTCGGCGCGCAGGGCAATGTCGTCGATGTCCGACTCCACATCGACAATCAGTCCGGCACCGCGCATCTCATGCTGGCTGGTCAACACCATCTGCTGGCCGCCGAGGACCAGGGTACTGTCCAGGTTGAGGCCGCCGGTAAAATTGCCGTTGAAGGACGAACGCTGAACGAAACCATCACCATTGATCGCGTCGGTACGAAAGTTGGCGAGGCTGGAAACGCCGACGCCGTAGGTATCGGTGAGCGCCGTCACAGAGACGTTTTGCAGCACATGGTCTTTCAGGTCTTTGCGCCAGCCAATGGAGGCGTTGTTGTCGCGACCACCGTCCCGGGCCGTGCGCGAACCGATACTGCCGGTGATCTGCTGCCCAGGTGCGCCGAGTGCCAGGTTGACGCTCAAGTCGACGCCGCGATTGCGGTCATTACCGCTGCTGAAACTGCCTGGCCGATCGAACAACGACAGCCGCCAGTTGCCATCGCTGCCAAACAGGTTGGTGCGCTGGTTCCAGCCCAAATCGAGGCCGACGCCTTCGACGTTGCCCTCGCTGTGGGATACCCGGGCATTGATCGTGCTTTTGCTGCTGAGTCGATGATTGAGTGCCAGCGAGGAGTTGCTGGTCTCACCGACGAACACATTGCGTTGGCGCACCCGGGTGCCATCCGGCAGGGTTTCGTAAAGATTGGTGGTGTCCAGCCAGCTACGGTTGTGGCTGATCACCACGCTGCCGGCGCCATAGTTATAGAGACTTTGCAGGTCCAGACCGGTGCCGTGGTCCTGCGTCTGGTAGACGTTGGCGTACAGGCTGAGCTGATTGGCCAGGGTCCAGTCGACGGAACTGCCGTATTGCAGTTTTTCGCGAACCTGGCGCGCCGACAGCCCCAGGATGACCCGTGGGTGTGCCAGATAATTGATCGAGGCCCCGGCCGTGGTGCTGCCGCTGGATTGCTGATTCCAATTGCTCAACAGTTTGCTTTCTTCCCCGGCGAACAGGTTGTAGCGCCAGCGCTCGTCGAGGTTGCGCCAGTTGTTGGGCTTGTACACCAACTCTTGAGTGCTCGAGGTGATCTGGCCGTCCTCGATCAGGCGCACTTCGACTTCATAGATCCCCCCCGGCAGCGGCCGAGTGTCGAGGGTCTGCAAACCGGCGGGCATCGCCTGGGTATTGATCAACAGACCGTCGCGATAGATTTCCACCGAGCCCTGGCGGTTGGCCGTGACGTAGATCGGATAGACGCTGGGCATCGGACTGTTGATGGCGAGGCTGTCGGAGCTGCCATACATGACGCCGACAGCGGTGTCGGGACTGGTGCCGAACGTGCGCGGCTGGCGGGTCAATCCTTCGGAATTGGGGGTGAAATAACCCAGACGAAAGAAACTGCCTTGCAATTCGCGCTGGGTGTAAAGCTCATGGACTGCGTGATAAAGCTTGTCATCCGGACCGCCAAGACGGGCCAGTTGCATGTTGAATGTCTGGCTCCAGTTGCCCAGGCTGGCGCTGGCTTCAAGACCGAAGCGACCGCCCAGATCCTGTTGCTGGCCACCGTTGAGATTGAGCTGGTTGCGCACCATCAGACCGCTGCTGCCGCCATCGGGCTGTTCGTAATAACGCTTGGCCTCGACGTCGCGCTCAGCGTTTTCGGTGAGGATCGAGACGAGGGAGTTTTCCAGGTTGTAATGCACGGCCAACACTTGATCCGGACACGAACCGGTGCACGTGCCCAGCGGCACGCCTGGCTTGAGATAACTGGCCCACTTTTCCCGCTCGGCGGGGCCGAAGCGGTTTTCGCTGGTGTCGGTAAATTCAAGCAACGTGATGCGATCATCACGAGATAACACCACCATGGCCTCCCCCAGCGGTTGCTGATCGAGTTCCACCCGAACAGCCAGAGGCACATCAAAGAAATGCTCCTCGAAATCTGCCGGCAGGCCTTTGGCCTGGGCCAACAGACTTCGCGGTGTCGTACCGGCGGAAGAAACGGGAGCCGCCGCTGCACTGGCACAAAACAACAGCGCAAGCGCAGCCGCGATGGGTGTCATCGGGAACATGAACTCTTACTCTGGTTACGAACGGGTTGGAGTCCGGCGGACAGGCCGGTCAGGTTGTCCGCCGGTTAACGCCACTTGAGCAGTTAGCGTTTGTTGCCTTGAAGCTCGATCAAGGCGTGCCGACCGGAGCAACGGCGTCGAAGGTCATTGCGACCACACCGGTGTAGTCGCCCGGCTGGAAGGTTGTGCCCTTGGCAGTGATTTTCAGCGGCGCGCGGTAGTTCGCGTCGGACTCGGATTCCCCCACGACCATTTGTGGAGTGAGCGTCAACTCCTTGTTATTGAACTCGACTTTCAAATCAATCGACTGAGCACCGGAGATCAATTTAGGTGCACTTTCCAGGCTGGCGTGAACCGAGCCATTATTGTTGCGCACGTCGAAGAAACCATTAACTTCTCCCATCTTGCCAGTGGCTGGCTGGAAGCTCATGTCCTGATCCTTGTTGACCAGATCAGGGTCGGTTGGCACTACATAGAAGCCATTGGTTGGCACGTGAGCGATGAGATTGATCGAGTGAGCAGCCTCGCCCGCGGCGAGAGCCATGGAGGATTGGAGAGCCAGAACAGCCAGTGGGGCAGCGATTGCAAATTTCTTGAACATCATTCAGTACCTGTTTTCTTTTAAAGGTTCGGTTCATTGAAAGTTCAGACAGCTCATAGCCGTAAAGTCCGGTGGCTGTGTTCTTTCAACGCCGGGGCATGATCGACTTACCGCTCTGGAAAGTAAGCAGGCAACTTCCTATGAGCTCGTAGTTAAACAACCTCATGACCAGAAAGACAAAACCGCAAAAAATAAAAATACAAAACGATGACTGTAAGTTGCGACCTACATACAGTTTTATTGAAAAAACCAGACAGCAGTTCTAGCCAATTAACATGGGGATTTTTACGCCTTTAGAATATAAGTTCAAAAAACTTTAGAGTAATAACTTTAAAATTCTTGAATAGCCGGGTGTCGTAGAAAGAGAGGCAGGCGGTAGGGTTTTTTCGATGGATTCCACACATTCTACTACGCCACCGCTCGTCGGCATGAGGTCGCCTCGTACGGAAAACGTCTTGATCCAGAATTAAGATATATCTTAAGTTGTATCTAAACACGACGAGAGAAGACGAAATGAGAGACCATCATTCCCCCCATCGCGAACACGGTGACGGCCGCGACGGCTTCGAGAAGCGCCCCGGCCGCGAACGCGGTGGCCGCGGCCCACGGGTATTTGCCCCCGGCGATCTGAAACTGCTGCTGCTGGCGCTGATCGCCGAGCAGCCCTGCCACGGCTATGACCTGATCCGCCAGATCGAAGGGATGTTCGATGGCGCCTACAGTCCCAGTCCCGGTGTGATTTACCCGACGCTGACGTTCCTTGAAGAAAGCGAACTGATCCAGGGTGACGCCGTAGGCGGAAAAAAACGCTACACAATCACCGACACCGGACGTCTTTCCTTGCAGGAGCAAGCCGTTGCACTGGACGGCGTGCGGATGCGCATCGATGTGAGCAAACGTTCGCTGCGCGGCCATGATCGCCCGGCCGAAATCCACGAGGCGGTGCACAACCTGCGCCACGCCCTGCAAATGCACCATGGCCGCTGGAGTCCGGAAGAAATCCTGCGTGTACGCGACTTGCTCAACAACACCGCCAAAGCCATCGTCGACGGCCCTGCCGTTCAACCCGTTCAGGAGAACGCCGAATGACTGAAGTGATTACCGCCATTGCCCGTGTCATGCACGAAATCAAACGCCGTCGCCTGGAAGTGTTGCGCGTGGTCGACCTGACCCCGCGCATGCGCCGGATTACCTTGGGCGGGCCTGAACTGGCAGGCTTCGTCAGCCTGGGCACGGACGATCACGTCAAACTGTTGTTCCCGCAGAACGCCGAGCAAGCTGCGGCGCTGGAAACCCTGGTGCTGGGTGCTGGCAAGGACAACGGTCCGCTGCCTGAGATGCGCGACTACACCCCGCGCCGCTATGACCTGAACACCCTAGAGTTGGACATCGACTTCGTGCTGCACGGCGACGGCCCGGCCTCGACCTGGGCCGAGCAGGCAAAACCCGGGCAGTTCCTGCACATCGGCGGGCCACGGGGTTCGATGATCGTGCCAGACATCTTCGACAGCTATTTACTGATCGGCGACGAAACCGCCCTGCCCGCCATCGCCCGGCGCCTGGAAGGCCTGGCGGCCAACCGTCGTGCGTTGGTGATCGTGGAAGTGGAAAACGGCAAGGAGCAGCAAGTGCTGCAGAGTGCGGCCGAGGTCAATGTGATCTGGGTGCTGCGTGAAGGTGGCAAGGACAATCTGCTGACCACCGTGCGCCAGATCCAGGTGCCAGCCGGCAGCCTGTACGCGTGGGTGGCGACCGAGAGCAAAGTGTCGCGGCAGATTCGTCGGGTGTTGCTCGATGAGCACAGCTTGAACGAACAATTCGTCAAAGCCGTCGGCTATTGGCGGCTGGATGACAGCGACGAGGAGTGATGCCTAAAAAGATCGTCCGAAGGCTCGGGCCGCGTTCGGACGATCTTTTGATCTTGCTTTTGCGATCTGGAGATTGCTGAAGATCAAGATCAAAAAGATCGCAGCCTTCGGCAGCTCCTACGGATATTTCGTTATATGTGTTCCCCGGAATTCCGTGAAGTACCTTTTTTTAGGGTATTTGGCTGGCCTGGGTTTCACCAGCCTTGGGTAACTTCGCTGCCGTCTGGCAGGAACCTGGACTCTCGGTTTTGCCAGTCGCTGAGGGATCGTGCCTGGCATTTCCAGCAGACAAAAGCGCAGCGCATTGGTGACCGCTTGAGCCAACCTGAGAAAACTCAAGCGTGCGGCGTCACTTTCATTTCTTCGGCCATCAAGCGCATTTCCTATCGAGTATTCAATCAGTCGGGCATGCCAATAGGAGGGAAGGTCCGGACGTTGCTTGAGAGCGTCTCGAGTTACGGCAGAGAACCAACCCAGTGCAGTCATCAGCACGAACCTGAGGCTCATTGTCGCTCCATTATATTTTTTCCAGGAAACATGATTCCCACCTGACCATACGGAGTTATTGAACGCCCGGCACAAGTCATGGAAAGCGATTCACACTTCCGAATCCCAAACCACCGACACCGTGCCCGACCAGGTATCGCCCTCGCGCTTGAGCATTTCTTCCACACCTTCCCTTTGCACTTCGAAATGCAAGGTGCCAGGTCGTCGGTTGACATAGAAGGAAGGTTGAAACAGCTCGGTCCCCGCGCCGCTGACCTTTAGCGGCAAGCGGTTGACCGCGCCGCCATCGGTGTTCGTCAGGCCGTTGGGCAAACTCACCAGTACCTCCAGCGGCACTTGGTCACCGGCGGCGTTTTGCATGACGCAGGTATCGTCAATCTGGCCCGTGCCACACTCGAGCTGCATCTTGAAGCGTGAACTGGCCGAGAGGTTGAAGGTCTGGTCGCGGAACAACCGCGTGGGTTTGCGGCCCTGATTGAGCCAGGCTTGCCAGCCGCCCTGGGGTTCCAATTGGATACGGTTGCCACCGGGCGGGATTTCGACTTTTAGCGTGTGTTCCACGGTCAGAGTGAAGTTGATTTCCAACAGTGGATCGTTAGGTAGCAGTACATCCCCCATGTCGATGTCCATATTCGGCCCGGCCGTGTAGGCAATCTTGCCGGTATAGATCCCCGATGGCATGCCCAAGGGATCGGGGGTCTCGATCTGGTAGCCAAAGGTCAAAATACCCAGGCCGGCCTCGTTGAATTGGAATCCCGCCGGAATGTCGTATGCCGATTGCAGCGGGCACGCCGCTTCGACAGGCGTCTGCCAGAAAAAAAAGCCACCGGTGGCGCTGGTCTGGTGATTAACCGTAGTGGATAAACAGGGGGCCCTGGCATCCTTGGCCGCGCTACCGCCCCAGAGTGTGCGGTTCATTTCGTACCAGCTGGTGCCTGGGCCAACAATATCGACAAGGGGCACAGGCGTTCTGTACGTGGCACCGAGTGCTGCCATGCGCACCTTCAATGGTCGGGTTTCGCCGGTTGTTTGATGCACAACGTCCAATGTTCGCCAGTTGGCGGGAAGCTTGACCATCGGTCCCTGACGCTCGCTGTGCCCGGCCAGAATCGGCACTTCGGTTTTGAAGTACAGGGGCATGATCAAGCTGGATATGCCAAGGGACTTGCAGTAAGCCGCGCTAGCGGCACAGCTTCCCCGGTTGGGCGTGGTATTTTCAAACCGATTGACCATTGGGTTGCCCGGATCAGGGCGAAATAGCGCCGTGACCTCTACGGAACCTGCGTATAACGGCATGGCATGTGCCAACAACAGACCACAAACACCCCATCGCACTCGCCTGCCCCAAGCATTCAAGCTATTTACAAAGACCATCACTAAAACCCTCTAAAAGAACGACGAGCCTGTTTCAAGGGCTCATCGCCTCGAAAATCATATGCACGGTGCCGTGGTAGTCGCCGGCCTTGAAGCCGTCCGGGCCTTCCAGTGCAGCGATTTCCAGCATCACCCGGCGGCCCGGCCGGGCGTCGTCCACCACCGGTTGGCTGTCCATCGTCAGGGGGATTTTGTTGAAGGCCACGTTCAAGTCGATCTCGTCACGGCCATTGGACAAGTACGCCCGTTCACTCAGGCGCGCCGATATCCCGCCATCGATATTCTTCACATCAAAGTTGGCGCGCAGCGGGCTGAGCGTTGAAGTGACCGGGTTCCAGTTCAAGCGCTGTTCGCGCTCAAGCAGTTGCGGATCGACAGGCAGTACATAAAAGGTCGCCGTCGGAATGGTGACCGACACTTCAAACTGCTCGACGAAGCGTGCGGCCAATGCCACAGGCCCCAACGCCGATGTCATCACCAACACGGTCGTCATGACTAATTTACGAAGCATTTTCTTCACCGTTGCTTGCAGGCCATTGGGTTGAGGTCAAGAGCGCCTTCACTGTTATTTCCCTGCCACGCGCAGGCTCTTGGTCTGTGTGCCCTCAACCAGATTGAAGCGGTACTCACGGCCTGGCTGTTTATCGAACTGGAAAGTCCGACCGGAAAGAATGTGATGTTTGGTAGTGGGTTGGCACTCCTGCTCGCTTTTCACTGAACAGTCCTTGAACTCATCGATCACCACCACCGTGTTGCCGTTGTTGCGGATCTGATAGTTGCCCGTGCCGTTATCGATCACGCTGTCAAAGCGGGTCTCCATGGGTCGCACGAAAAACACTGTGCCGTAGCCAGCCAGTACGTTAACGCCGGCCGACAGGCCTTTTTTATAGTCTTCGCGTTCTTCGGTGGACACCGCGAACTCATCTTCTTTCTCCGGGACTACCGGAACGAAGCGCACGCGGAAGTAACGCTCTTTATCGCGCTCGCCCATGTACAACAACCGCGTACCCTGCATGCCATTGGCCGGCACGATCAACCTGGCCGGACTGGCCATCAAGCCATCACGGGCGCTGGCGTCGGCCTGAGAGGTCAGCGGGATTTCCCGTGCCTTGCCATCGGCGTCATAGACGATCTCGAGGATATTGACCTTGACGAAGGCGGTGCTGTCGCCACCATTGAAGACCCGTTTCAGATAGATGCTTTTATCGCCATCGAGGTAGTCGTACACCACCCCGACATTGATCTGCGGCCCGGCTTGAGCCGCTTGAGAAAGCAGACAAAAACCGAACAATGCCAACAGGCGTTTCATATTCCTTAACCTCATTCATTAAAAGACAGCGGGCACGAGACGCTGCGGCTCAAGTGCCGATTAAATTTGTGAATCCCAAATAACCGTGATGTCGCCTGAATAGCGAAGACTGTCGCGCTGCAACATCTCTTCCACGGCACCTTTGCCCACTTCAAAGTGCAAGGTTCCGGGTTTGCGATCGACATACTGAGCGGGCTCGAATCTTTCGGTCCCCACACCGTCTACCCGTAATCGGCGGCGGCTTACCGATTGCCGTTCAGCGTCGCTCAAACCGCTGGGTAAACTCACCGATACATCCACCGGCACTTGATTGTTTTTATCGTCCTGTAAAGCGCAGGTACTGTTGGCCGTGTAATGCTCACACTCCATGCTCATCTTGAACGGTGCAGAGGTCCAGATATTGAAGGTTTGATCGCGAAACAACCGCGTTGGTCTTCGGCCTTGATTCAGCCATGCTTGCCAACCGCCCTGCGGCACCAAGACGACTTCATTGCCGCCCGGTGGAATTTCTATATTGAATACGTGATCGACCGTCAGGGTGAAGTCGAGTTGAATAGCGCCGTCCGTGGGCTGCATGATATTCCCCATGTCGAAGTCCGCCCCCGGGCCAACGGTATAAAGTGTCGTTGCCGTATAGACGCCCGGTGCCATTTTCAACGGGTTGGGGGTCCGCAGTTGGTACGCGAAGTCGAAATTCTTATAGGAAAACTCCGGGATGTCATAGGCCGCCTGCTTTGAGCACACGCCTTCAACTGGAGTGGTCCAGAAGAAGGTAGAACTCCAGTCATCAAAGTCGCTCCCTGGCCCGTAGCCGCAGGGTCTCGGGGCGTTCTCCCAGCTATTTTCCCGCCAAAGCGCATAGTGAGCGGGATAAGCGGGGAGTTCTCTACCAATCAGCTGCTGAACCCTCTCACTCAGCCGGTATTGCCCGCCGATGCCGGCGATTCGTACCTGCACCACGCCTGACTCCATACCGTGTGTGTCAAAGACGGGAACATCTTTCCAACCTGCGGGTACATTAAACATCGCGCCTTGACGGGGATCGGTATGCCTGGCAGGAATCGCGCGATCAGCATGCAGTTCGATCAGGGTACCGATGCTGAAGATCTGCCATCGCTTGCAATCGACTTCAAACTTCTCGCAAAACCCACTATTCGGTGTCGTATTCTTGAATTCATTACTATTAGGTTTCGACGGGTCCGGTTTGAACTCAGCACTCAGTCGTACAACTTCAGCACCAACCGGCGCGACAAAGAGCCCCAACCCCAAACACAGTAGCGTCAATCGGATCAACATTTTTTGAACATCCCGTACTTGTCCATTTTATAAAGGCTCAACCCGCTGCCTCGGCCTTATAAGTTGCATCCGCCAAGGTATCCGGCGTACAGCGCAAATCCCCGATCATCAACACATCGTTCTCATTGCGCGCACTGTTCGGGTCTAGCCGGAACTGGCACAACAACTGATTGCCATAACGCACTTCCAGGGTCGGCGAACCGGCCTTCATTTCCATGGAGAAGAACCCGTCCACTTCACTGACCCCGCGGCTGGCGTGGTTGATGATGTGGTGGCCCTTGAGCGGTTTGCCCTGGGGGTCGACCAGACGGCCGAGCACGGTCAGGGTTTTGCTGATGGTGATTTTGCGGTAGTCCACGCCACCCTTGTTCAGGTGATAGCTGGTGCGGGCCGGCTGGATACTGGCCGCTGGCGGGTGGTTGCCTTCAAAGTCGAAGCTCACCGAACTGCTCTTGTAGGCAGTGATCGGGATGAAGTTGCGCCCCGGCCGCAAGCTGGCGCTGCCGCCGCTCAAGTCGTCGGCGCGCAGGGCAATTTCATCGAGGTCGGACTCGACGTCGATGATCATCCCGGCACCGCTGCCTTGATGCTGGCTGGTCATGACGACGTGCTGGCCGCCCACGGCAACGGTGCTGTCCAGGTTCAATCCGCCGGTGTAGTTGCCGTTGAACGACGATCGCTGGACGAAGGCATCGCCGTTGATGGCTTCGGTCTGGAAGTTCGCCTGACTGGAAAGGCCGATGCCGTAAGTGTCGGTAATCGCGGTGGCCGACACGCTTTGCAGCACATGGTCCTGCAGGTCTTTTCGGTAGCCGAGCGAAGCGTTGTTGTCGCGGCCGCCATCACGGGAAGTGCGCGAACCAATGCTGCCGGACCATTGCTCACCCGGCCCGCCCAGCGCGAGGCTGACGGTCAGGTCGAAGCCACGGTTACGTTGGTCACCGCTGCTGAAGGTGCCGGGCCGGTCAAATACCGAGAACCGCCAGTTGCCATCGCTGCCGAACAGCTGGGTGCGCTGGGTCCAGCCCAGATCCAGGCCTACGCCTTCACTGTTGCCGTCGGTGTGAGAGATCCGGCCGTTGAGCGAGCTTCTGCTGCTGACCCGATGATTCACCGACAACGACGAAGTGCTGGTCTGTCCGACAAACACATTGCGCTGTCGCACCCGAGTGCCATCGGGCAGGGTTTCGAAGATTTTGGTGGTGTCCAGCCAACTGCGGTTATGGGTCGCGAATACGCTTCCGGTGCCATAGCTGTACATCGCTTGCACATCAAGACCGGTGCCATGGTCCTGGGTCTGATACAGGTTGGCGAAGAGGCTGGTGTTGTTAGCCAAGGTCCAATCGATCGACGAGCCATATTGCAGTGTGTCCCGAACCTGGCGCCCCGAAACGCCGAGAATGATCCGCGGATGCAACAGGTAGTTGAAGGCGGCGCCGGCGGTCATGTCGCCGTAGGCCTGCTCATCCCAGTTACTCAACAGCTTGCTTTCCTGCCCGGCGAACAGGTTGTAGCGCCAGCGCTCATCGTGGTTGCGCCAGTTGCTCGGTTTGTACACCAGCTCCTGGGTGGTGGAGGTGATTTGACCGTCTTCGATCAAGCGCACTTCCACTTCGTAGATCCCGCCGGGCAAGGGCCGGGTATCCAGGGTTTGCAAGCCGGCATCGACCGGTTGGGTATTGATCAGCAAGCCATTGCGAAAAATCTCCACCGAGGCCTGACGATTGGCGGTGACATAGATCGGGTAAACGCTGGGTTTGGGGCTGTTGATCGCCAGGCTGTCGGAGCTGCCGTACATGAGGCCCACTGCCGTGTCGGGGCTGGCACCGAACGAACGTGGCTGGCGGCTCAAGCCTTCGGAGTTGGGGGTGAAATAACCCAGGCGCATAAAACTGCCCTCCAGCTCACGCTGGCTGTAGAGCTCGTATATCGCGTGATAGAGCTTGTCATCCGGACCGCCCAGACGGGCTAGCTGCATATTCAGATTCTGGGTCCAGTTGCCCAGGCTGCTGCTGGCCTCCAGCCCATATCGCCCGCCCAGGTCCTGATCCTGGCCACCGTTGAGGTTCAGTTGGTTGCGCAGGATCAACCCCGTGCTGCCACCTTCCGGCTGCTCGTAATAACGCTTGGTTTCAGTGTCGCGCTCGGCATTTTGAGTGAGAATCGACACCAATGAATTCTGAAGGTTGTAATGCACGGCCAGCATCTGCGCCGGGCAACTGCCTTCGCAGGCGCCGAGGGCCACGCCTTTTTGTAGGTAAGCCGCCCAGGTTTCACGCTCACTGGCGGGAATGTTGCTGTCGCTGACATCGGCAAACTCAAGCAGGGTGATGCGATCATCGCGGGACAATACGATCATTGCCTCACCCAGAAATTGTTGATCAAGTTCCACCCGAACCGCCAAAGGCACATCGAAGAAGTGCTCTTCGAACTCGGACGGCAAACCTTTGGCCTGAGCGAGCAAACTGCGGGGTGTCGTGCCATTGTCAGTTGGCGCGGCCAGTGCACTTGCGCAAAAAAAAAGTGCGAGCGCGGCCGCGATGGGAGTCATCGGGAACATGAACGGAATTCTCTAAGAATGAACGGTTAATGCTGTGAAAAACCCGGCCGACAGGGGAGACTGCCGACCGGTTTTTGATGTCTTGTGAGCTTTGCGCTCACAAGCATTCAAGACATCAAAGCGTTGGCACTGCATCAAAGATCATGGTGACCGCACCGGTGTACTCACCCGGCTTATAGCCGCCAGCGGCTGGCTTGGTGGGAGCGATGACCAGTTCGACACGCTTGCCCGGAGTGGACTCGGCCTCGCCGACGACTTCCTCAGCCGCCGTATGTTTCAGCGTTTTACCATTGAACGTCACCGTCAAGGGAACCTTATCCGTGTCTATACCGTTGGACAGGAACGCTTCACTTTCAAGGCTGGCGGCAATCGAGCCATTAGTGTTTTTGGTGTCGAATTGCGCACGCAGAGTGCTCAGATCACCGGAAACCGGGTTGTAGCTCAACTTTTGATCTTTGATGACCAGATCCGGGTCCACCGGCAGTACGTGGAACTCCTTGGTTGGAACCGACGCAACCAGATTAATGGAATGACGCGCTTCACCTGCAGCAAAAGCCATGGAAGAACTCAGTGCCAGAACGGCCAGAGGAGTAGCGATCGCGATTTTTTTGAACATGGGTAAATACCTGTTACTTCAAATGGGCTGGACAATTAAAAGTTCGAACAAAGCCGAGACTTCCCTTTCTATTAACGAATAGACGCTGACAAGTCATTACTATTGGCTGAAGCCAAAATAGCTATTTGTTTGAGCTTTCAACGCCGGGGCATATTCGACTAATTCCTAAGAAAAGTAAGTAGGATTTTTCACCAACCAACGTAGGAAAGATGAAGCCTAAACATTGCAAAAAAATAAATAAAACCAACAAGTTAACCTGCCGCATGTAAGAGCTCACCTACAAACAGATTGACTTAGGCTCTGTACGAAAAGTAATCTCGTAAACACCGCATGGCGCAGGCCAGCGAGACCATCGCCGCATAACTTTTCGCGAGTTTGTCGAAGTTCGTAACGATGCGGCGGTTATCTTTCAGCCAGCCGAACATACGCTCAATGATGTTGCGCTGCCGGTACTTGGGACGATCAAACAGACTCGGCAAATCCGGCTTAGGTTTACGCCTTATGCTGCGCAGAGCTATCACCGGCTGCATCCGATACCGGTCGCAGTAACGACGCAAAGCTTCGGCGTCATAGCCTTTATCAGCCAACAACCATCGGCAGCGTTTGCGAGGGCGGCCGCGCAAGCTTGGTATGTACGCCTCATCCAGCAACGGCATGTGAATCTTGGTGGTCAGGCCGCCCCGGCTGCGGCCGAGCGCATGATCTTGCGGTTCTTCAGGCCCCCTTTTTCCCAGCACCAGAAGAGGCCCGGGTTGCGCGTACTGCCGTGAGTCCATCATCCACGTCTCCAGATCAATTACCCCTTGCCCGTTCAGCTTGATGTGAAGCCGCTTGAGCATCTGGTCAAACGTTCCGCGATTGCGCCAGTCACGAAAACCTTGATAAACCGTTGACCAAGGGCCGAAACGCTCAGGCATGTCACGCCAAGCAGCACCAGAACAGAGTACCCAAAGGACGCCGTTAAGCATCAAGCGGTCATCTGCTCGTGGGCGCCCGCTACGACGAGGTTCATCGAATACATCCGCAACCAAATCCCAGGCTGCGTCGGGGAGTTCATACCGTTTGGCCATCGTGGGCTCCTGTCTTTGATGGACGCGGACTTTACTGAACCTCGACGCCTGTGGAATTCAAATTGGTTTCGACTGATTTCGTACAGAACCTAAAATCCCATACAGCCCTTTGACACTCTTCAACTTCTGTAGGACGAGTAGCACACACCCGATAAACAAAGGCCGACAACAGACTATTCAAGCCCTGACTAATAGGACAGATACTGAATCGCGCCGTTGTTTCATTTTAAAAGTGTTACATGGTCCGACCAGAATCGATTCATTAGCCTGGGTACGGACGACCACGTCAAACTGCTGTTCCCGCAAAACGCCGAGCAAGCTGTGGCCCTGCAAACCCTGGTGCCGGGCGGCGCAAGCTCAGCCCGGGCAGTTCCTGCACATCGGCGGGCCGCGTGGCTCGATGATCGTGCCGGACATCTTCGACAGCTATTTACTGATCGGCGACGAAACCGCCCTGCCCGCCATCTCCCGGCGCCTGGAAGGCCTGGCGGCGAACCGGCGCGCACTGGTGATTGTCGAGGTGGAAAACGGCAAGGAGCAGCAAGTGCTGCACAGTGCAGCCGAGGTCAATGTGATCTGGGTGCTGCGCGAAGGTGGCAAAGAACATTTGTTGAGCACCGTGCGCCAGATCCAGGTGCCAACCGGCAGCCTGTACGCGTGGGTGGCGACCGAGAGCAAAGTGTCGCGGCGGATTCGTCGGGTGTTGCTCGATGAGCACAGTTTGAACGAACAATTCGTCAAAGCCGTCGGCTATTGGCGGCTCGGGCCGCGTTCGGACGATCTTTTGATCTTGATCCAACGAACTCCAACTAATGATGAAGACGACGATCCAGCCCGATCACCAACAACGCAATCACCACAAACCCCGCCAACAACCCGCCGGCATTGATGAACACCTGTGGATAACCCAGCTTCTCGACATCAATGAACGGGTATGGGTAAACCGCCAGCAAATGCCCGCGCAGCAGCGCATAGCCAAAATAAACCAGCGGATAAATCACCCACAGCGCGATATGCCACACGCGCAATGTGCCCTTGGGCACATAACGCCACCAATACCCCAGAAACAGCACTGGCATGATGTCATGCAACAGCTCATCGGCCAGCCATTGCCAGCCTTCGGGATGCCACAAGTGGCGCAGCAACAGGTTGTAGGCCAGGCTCACCACGGCGATGCTCACGGCAATCGCACTGCTGACCCAAGGCTGCAGGAACCAGCGGCGCGCGGCTGACTCGCGGGTGGTCCATTCACAGGTCAGCACGGTCGCCACCAGGGTGTTGCTCAGCACGGTGAAATAGCTGAAAAAACTCATCAGCCCGCCGATCAGGCTGGCACCCAGCGTCCAGCGAGAATGGAGAATCAGGTACATCTGGATGCTCAATCCCGCCCAGCCGAGCGTGGCAGCCACAGCCACAAAACGGCGGCGAAACCCGAACGGATTGACCCTGTTCAAAGCGGTCGTTTGGTGCGCATCAACTTCACATACAGGCGTTCGACCTTTTCTCGCGCCCATGGGGTTTTACGCAGGAACGTCAGGCTCGACTTGATGCTCGGGTCGCTCTTGAAGCAGCGGATATCGATGCGTTCGGCCAGCCCCGACCACTCGTAATGTTCAACCAGCGCGTTGAGGATCTGTTCCAGCGTCACGCCGTGCAGCGGGTCAGGGTTGTGTTCGGTCATGCCGGGCCTTCGAGCAGAGTGGGAATTGGAAGCCGCGCACCTTACGTTAAATGTAGGTGAAACGGAAAAGATCGCAGCCTGCGGCAGCTCCTGCATTGGAATCCGTATCCTGTAGGAGCTGCCGCAGGCTGCGATCTTTTGTCACTGTTACCAAATCCGAAACGATGCATGTCAGCAAAAGCACTTTCTCTATTTGTAACAGAACATTATCCTTGCGCCCCGCTGCCTGCTGAAACGCTTCTGCTTTCGCTTCACGCCTGCCGCTTTCCGTTTATCCCCCAGAAAAAGATCAAGAACTCCGTCTCTATGCCCGACTTTAAATCTTTGCGAGACAGCGCTGTCTTTGCAGCTGCTACCCATCGAAACATCCTGCCCCTGATCGGTGGCCTCACCGCCCTGGGCCTTGCCTCCTGCGCTCAGGCGGCGTCTGCCTTCGATAGCGATTCACCATGGATGCTTGGTGACTGGAACGGCACTCGCACAGAACTCGCGGAAAAAGGCTACGACTTCAAAGTCGATTACACCGGTGAAATGGGCAGCAATCTGCACGGCGGCTACGACCACGACCGCACCGCGCGCTACAGCGATCAGTTCGGCCTGGGCACCCACCTGGACTTGCAGAAGATCCTCGGCTGGAATGACGCCGAGTTCCAGTTGACCATCACCGAACGCAACGGCAACAACATCAGCAACGACCGCATCAACGACCCGCGTGTCGGCGGCTTCACCTCGGCCCAGGAAGTCTGGGGCCGCGGCCAGACCTGGCGCCTGACGCAGATGTGGTATCAGCAGAAATTCCTCGATGAAAAACTCGACATCAAGGTCGGCCGTTTCGGTGAGGGCGAAGATTTCAACAGCTTCCCCTGCGACTTCCAGAACCTGGCGTTCTGCGGCTCCCAGGTCGGCAACTGGGCGGGTGACATCTGGTACAACTGGCCGGTCAGCCAGTGGGCGATGCGGGTCAAATATCACCTGACGCCGCAGTTGTACGCGCAGATCGGCGCGTTTGAGCAGAACTCGTCGAACCTGGATCGCGGCAATGGCTTCAAGCTCAGCGGCAGCGGCACCCAAGGTGCGGTCCTGCCGGTGGAACTGGTGTGGACGCCGAAGCTCAACGGCCTGCCGGGCGAGTACCGTGCCGGTTACTACTACAGCAGCGCCAGCGCCACCGATGTCTACAAGGACAGCAATGGCCAGCCTGCGGCCCTGACTGGCGAAGCCTACCGCAGCGCCTCGAGCAAACACGGCATGTGGCTGGGCCTTCAGCAGCAAGTCACCAGCGTCGCCAGCGACCACTCCCGCGGCCTGAGCCTGTTCGCCAACGGCACGATGCACGACAAGAAGACCAATGCCATCGACAACTACGTCCAGGCCGGCCTCGTCTACAAAGGCCCGTTCGACGCGCGCGCCAGGGACGACATCGGTTTCGCCATGGCCCGCGTCCACGTCAACCCGGCCTTTCGCAAGAATGCCGAGGCGACCAACCAGGCCAACGCCGTTTTCGACTTCGACAATCCGTCCTTCCTGCCGCCCCAGGACACCGAATACAGCGCCGAACTGTATTACGGCGTGCATGTGACCAACTGGCTGACCGTGCGCCCGAACCTGCAATACATCCGCCATCCTGGTGGCGTGAACGAGGTCGATGACGCGCTGATTGGCGGGATCAAGGTCCAGTCCTCGTTCTGACCAACACCACAAAACCTTTGTAGGAGCGAGCTTGCTCGCGATGACGGTGTATCAGTCGACATCAATGCTGAATGTTCAACCGCAATCGCGAGCAAGCTCGCTCCCACAAGGGACTGCATTAGCTGAACCAGTTTTATCTGAACCCTGCCCGCGCCGGATCGTCATCTACAGTGAACTGGCGCGGGACTACTTGAAACGTCACGGAGAATCACACTATGAGCACTGATAGTGCCTTGGGTCGAAGCCGTCTATGGCCGACCCTGCTCGGCATACTGCTTCTACTGATGGGCCTGGCCATGCTGGCCGGGGGGATCAAGCTGAGCATGCTCGGCGGCTCGCTGTATTACCTGCTGGCCGGTATCGGCATCGCGCTGAGCGGCGTCCTGCTGATCGCCGCCCGCCGCGCCGCGCTGGGCCTGTACGCGCTGGTGCTGTTCGCCAGTACCCTGTGGGCGCTGTGGGAAGTTGGCCTGGACTGGTGGCAACTGGTGCCACGCCTGGCGCTGTGGTTCGCCCTCGGTGTGGTGATGCTGCTACCGTGGTTCCGTCGTCCATTGCTGATCAACGGCCCTGCCCCTATGGGCACTGGCGCCTTGAGCGTGGCCGTGGTCCTGGCCGGTGCCACCGCCGTGGCCAGCCAGTTCACCCATCCGGGCGAGACCTTGGGCGAGTTGGGTCGTGACTCGGCTGACATGACCAGCACTGCGCCGCAGATGCCCGAAGGCGACTGGCAGGCCTATGGCCGCAGCGAATTCGGTGACCGCTATTCGCCACTCAAGCAGATCACCCCGGCCAACGTCGGCAAGCTGCAAGAAGCCTGGCGTATCCAGACCGGCGATCTGCCAACCGCCGGTGATCCGGTGGAACTGACCAACGAAAACACCCCGCTCAAGGCCAACGGCATGCTCTATGCCTGCACCGCCCACAGCAAGGTGCTGGCGCTGGACCCGGACACCGGCAAGGAACTGTGGCGTTTCGACCCGCAGATCAAGAGCCCGGTGGGCTTCAAGGGCTTCGCCCACATGACCTGCCGTGGCGTGTCGTACTACGACGAAGCGGCCTACGCCAAGTCTGAAAGCGCTGCTTCCGCAGTGATTTCCGAGGCCGGCAAAGCCGTCGCCCAGGCCTGCCCGCGTCGTCTGTACCTGCCAACCGCCGATGCACGCCTGATCGCACTCAACGCCGACACCGGCAAGGTCTGCGAAGGTTTCGGTAAAAACGGTGTGGTTGACCTGACTCAAGGCATCGGGCCGTTCACCCCCGGTGGCTACTACTCCACCTCGCCAGCAGCGATCACCCGTGACCTGGTGATCATGGGCGGCCACGTCACCGACAACGAGTCGACCAACGAGCCATCCGGCGTGATCCGTGCCTTTGACGTACACGACGGTCATCTGGTGTGGAACTGGGACAGCAACAATCCCGACGCGACCGAACCGCTGCCAGAGGGCGAACACTACAGCCGCAACTCGGCCAACATGTGGTCGCTGGCCAGCGTCGACGAAAAACTCGGCATGGTCTACCTGCCACTGGGCAACCAGACCCCTGACCAGTGGGGCGCAGACCGCACCCCGGGCGCCGAGAAGTTCAGTGCCGGCCTGGTCGCGCTGGACCTGGCCACCGGCAAGGTGCGCTGGAACTACCAGTTCACCCACCACGACCTGTGGGACATGGACGTCGGCAGCCAGCCAACCCTGCTGGACATGAAAACCGCCGACGGCATCAAGCCGGCTGTGATCCAGCCGACCAAGCAAGGCAGCCTGTACGTCCTCGACCGTCGCGACGGCACGCCGATCATCCCGATCAAGGAAATCCCGGTTCCGCAAGGCGCCGTGAAAGGCGACCACACCGCACCGACCCAGGCCCGTTCGGACCTGAACCTGCTGGCCCCGGAACTGACCGAAAAAGCCATGTGGGGCGCCAGCCCGTTCGACCAGATGCTGTGCCGCATCCAGTTCAAGGAGCTGCGTTACGACGGTCAGTACACCCCGCCGTCGGAACAGGGCAGCCTGATCTATCCGGGTAACGTCGGCGTCTTCAACTGGGGCGGTGTTTCGGTCGACCCGGTTCGCCAGATGCTGTTCACCAGCCCGAACTACATGGCCTTCGTCTCGAAAATGGTGCCTCGCGCCGAAGTCGCGGCCGGCAGCAAGCGCGAGAGCGAAACAGCGGGCGTGCAACCGAACACGGGCGCACCGTACGCGGTGATCATGCACCCGTTCATGTCGCCGTTCGGCGTGCCGTGCCAGGCTCCGGCCTGGGGCTACGTGGCCGGCATCGACCTGACCACCAGCAAAGTCGTGTGGAAACGCAAGAACGGCACCAGCCGCGACAGCTCGCCATTGCCTATCGGCCTGACACTCGGCGTGCCAAGCATGGGCGGCTCGATGGTCACCGCCGGCGGCGTCGGCTTCCTCAGCGGCACGCTGGATCAATACCTGCGCGCCTATGACGTCAACACCGGCAACGAGCTTTGGAAATCGCGCCTGCCGGCTGGCGGTCAGGCTACGCCGATGACCTACACCGGCAAGGACGGCAAGCAGTACGTGCTGCTGGTCGTCGGTGGCCACGGCTCACTGGGCACCAAAATGGGTGACTATGTGATCGCGTACAAACTGTCCGAGTAAGTTTTAGCGGCAGTCAAAACAAAGGCGACTCCTGCGAAGGAGTCGCCTTTTTTATTATCACCACCATCCTCCTACAAAAGCAAAAGCGCAGAGCATCGCGCCACAATCCAGCTAACCTGTCTCTCTCCTGAACACGCCGTTGAAACACCGCGTTGCAGAAAATGACCGTTGAAACCACCGCCAACCTGCCCCATCTAAGACCCATACCCATTGCGCAGGTGCCCACATGAGCGACCAGCAGGAATTCCCCGAAGACCCGAGTGAATACGCCGATCCGGAAAACGCCCCACAGCACAAACCCGGCAAAGGCCTGGCCTTGCCCGGCCAGAACCTGCCGGACAAGGTCTACGTCATCCCGATCCACAACCGACCGTTCTTCCCGGCCCAGGTCCTGCCGGTCATCGTCAACGAAGAGCCGTGGGCCGAGACGCTCGACCTGGTGGCCAAGTCCGAACACCACTCCCTGGCTCTGTTCTACATGGACACGCCCCAGGATGACCCGCGCCACTTCGATACCTCGGCCCTGCCGCTCTACGGCACGCTGGTCAAGGTGCACCACGCCAGCCGCGAAAACGGCAAACTGCAGTTCGTCGCCCAGGGCCTGACCCGCGTACGCCTCAAGACCTGGCTCAAGCATCACCGCCCGCCGTACCTGGTGGAAGTCGAATACCCGCACCAGCCCACCGAGCCGACCGACGAGGTCAAGGCCTACGGCATGGCGCTGATCAATGCGATCAAGGAACTGCTGCCGCTCAACCCGCTGTACAGCGAAGAGCTAAAGAACTACCTCAACCGCTTCAGCCCCAACGACCCGTCGCCGCTGACCGACTTCGCCGCCGCGCTCACATCGGCGACGGGCAGTGAGCTGCAGGAAGTCCTCGACTGCGTGCCCATGCTCAAGCGCATGGAAAAAGTCCTGCCGATGCTGCGCAAGGAAGTCGAAGTCGCGCGCTTGCAAAAAGAGATTTCTGCCGAAGTTAATCGCAAGATCGGTGAACATCAGCGTGAGTTCTTCCTCAAGGAGCAACTCAAGGTCATCCAGCAGGAGCTGGGACTGACCAAGGATGACCGCAGTGCCGATCTCGAACAGTTCGAACAGCGGCTGACCGGCAAAGTGCTGTCACCACAAGCGCAGAAACGCATCGAAGAGGAAATGAACAAGCTGTCGGTGCTCGAAACCGGCTCACCGGAGTATGCGGTCACCCGCAATTACCTCGACTGGGCGACCTCGGTGCCGTGGGGCGTCTACGGCGATGACAAACTCGACCTCAAGCACGCGCGCAAGGTGCTGGACAAACATCACGCCGGTCTCGACGACATCAAGGACCGCATCCTCGAGTTTCTCGCGGTCGGTGCCTACAAAGGCGAGATCAGCGGCTCCATCGTATTGCTGGTCGGTCCGCCGGGCGTGGGCAAGACCAGCGTCGGCAAATCCATCGCCGAGTCCCTGGGCCGGCCGTTCTATCGCTTCAGCCTTGGCGGCATGCGTGACGAAGCCGAGATCAAGGGCCATCGTCGCACCTACATCGGCGCACAGCCGGGCAAGCTGGTGCAGGCGTTGAAGGACGTCGAAGTGATGAACCCGGTGATCATGCTCGACGAGATCGACAAGATGGGTCAGAGCTATCAGGGCGACCCGGCCTCGGCGCTGCTGGAAACCCTGGATCCTGAGCAGAACGTCGAATTCCTCGACCACTATCTCGACCTGCGTCTGGACCTGTCGAAAGTGTTGTTCGTGTGCACCGCCAACACCCTCGATTCGATCCCCGGCCCGTTGCTGGACCGAATGGAAGTGATTCGCCTGTCGGGATACATCACCGAAGAAAAAGTCGCCATCGCCAAGCGTCACCTGTGGCCCAAGCAGCTTGAAAAAGCCGGCGTGTCCAAGGGCAGCCTGAGCATCAGCGACAGCGCGCTCAAGGCACTGGTCGACGGTTATGCCCGTGAAGCGGGCGTGCGTCAGCTGGAAAAAAACCTCGGCAAACTGGTGCGCAAAGCGGTGATGAAACTGCTCGACGAGCCGAAAGCGGTGATCAAGCTCGGGCCGAAAGACCTGGAGGCCTCGCTCGGCAAACCGGTGTTCCGCAACGAGCAGGTGCTGTCGGGTGTCGGCGTGGTCACCGGCCTTGCCTGGACCAGCATGGGCGGTGCGACCCTGCCAATCGAAGCCACACGCATCCACACCCTCAACCGTGGGTTCAAGCTCACCGGGCAACTGGGTGACGTGATGAAAGAATCGGCGGAAATCGCCTACAGCTACGTCAGCTCGCACCTGAAGTCCTATGGCGGCGATCCGAAGTTCTTCGACGAAGCCTTCGTCCACCTGCACGTGCCGGAAGGCGCCACGCCGAAGGACGGCCCGAGCGCCGGTGTGACCATGGCCAGTGCCCTGCTGTCGCTGGCGCGCAACCAGCCACCGAAAAAAGGCGTGGCCATGACCGGTGAGTTGACGTTGACCGGGCATGTCCTGCCGATTGGCGGGGTGCGGGAAAAGGTGATTGCGGCGCGGCGGCAGAAGATATTCGAGCTTATCTTGCCTGAGGCCAACCGAGGGAGCTTCGAAGAGCTGCCGGAGTATTTGAAGGACGGTATTACCGTGCATTTCGCCAAGCGGTTTGCGGATGTGGCGAAGGTGTTGTTCTGACAGTCATGTAGCGCCAGTACCACCGCTTTCGCTGGCAAGCCAGCTCCTACAGTGGTCGGCGCTGTTCACACAATGTGTGTTCACTGCAAAACCCTGTAGGAGCTGGCTTGCCAGCGAAAGCGTCAGTCCTGGCACTGCAGCCCTTGGCTGGCCATCACACTTTGTCTCATCTTAAGTTATGCTCGCCGTTCGTCGTGAACGCCGGAGCCCCTGAAGCCTATGTCCTCCATTCGCCTGCTTGCCCCCTTCGCCCTCGCCCTGCTGGCCGGATGTGCCACGCAACCTGCGCACAACGTGACAGTGGAAAACCAAAGCGAATGTCCGGTGAAACTCACCAACGGGCAAAACCTGATCCTGACCTTGCCGAGCAATCCGACCACGGGCTATCGCTGGGCGATCCAGGATTCGGCCGGCGGCGTGTTGCACGCCCTGGGGCCAGAGGTTTATCGAAACCCGGAAGATGCCGGCATCGTCGGCGCGGCCGGGGTCTCGACCTGGCGCTTTCAGGCTTTTGCGACCGGCACCGGGCGTTTGCGCCTGACCTCGCAACAGCCGTGGGCGCCGGAAGTGCTGCCGGTGGACTCGTTCGACTGCGCGATCTCGGTTAACTGACCGTGGGCTGGCTGATTCTGGCGCTGATGGGTGCGGTGACCTTTCTTTACGGCCTGAGCGTGCATGCGTCTCTGCTGTGCCTGCTGGTCAAACCGCTGCCCGTGCTGGCCTTGCTCGGCTGGTTGCATGACGCTCCGCCCGGTGAATATCGGCGCTGGATCAGCCTGGGGTTGATTTTCTCCCTGGTCGGCGACGTGTTGCTGGCGTGGCCGGGGGACTTGTTTGTATTTGGGCTGGGCGCGTTTCTGGTCGCTCATCTGGCCTATCTGAAAGCGTACTTGAGCGACTGCCGGCGTCTGGCGCTGTTGTCGCTGATTGTCGCCCTCGGTGTTGGTGCCGTACTGCTGGGGATCCTGATCAATCATGGACTGGGGCCATTGCTGGTTCCGGTGATCGTCTACGGTCTGGCCATCAGCGCCATGCTCTGGCGCGCACTGGCCCGGCTCGGCACCGAGGTGCCCAAGCGTTCGGCGCTGTGGGCAGCAGCGGGCGCAGTGGCGTTCGTGTTCTCCGACAGCGTGATTGGCATCAGCCGGTTTGTGGTGCCGTTCGATGCCGCGCCTTATGTGATCATCCTCAGCTATTGGCTGGGGCAATGGGGTATCACTGCCTCGGCTTTCAGCAAAAAAACGCAACCAGCATGAGAAAAAGATCGCAACCTGCGGCAGCTCCTACAGGGATCGCGTTTGCAGGGTAGGAGCTGCCGCAGGCTGCGATCTTTTGATTTGGCGCTTTATCAGACAACCCGCGCATCCCCGCGCCAACTTGGCTAAAATGCCGGCCTTTTCCACCTGCACCGCTGGAACCGCCGTGAGCAAAGAACCCGATCGCCTTTTCGCCCAGCCTTTGGCCCAGGTGCCTGACTTCGCCTTTAACGAGGACGTGGTGCGGGTGTTCCCGGACATGATCAAGCGCTCAGTGCCGGGCTATCCGACCATCGTCGAAAACCTCGGCGTGCTTGCCGCGCAGTTCGCCCAGCGGGACAGCGTGCTTTACGACCTGGGCTCGTCGCTGGGTGCCGTGACCCAGGCCCTGCGCCGGCACGTGCGCACCGACGGTTGCCGCGTCATCGCTGTGGATAACTCCGCGGCCATGATCGAACGCTGCCGCGAGTACCTCAACGGGCAGGATTCGATGTTCCAGGAGTTGCTGCCGGTCGAGGTGATCGAAGGCGACATCCTGGCGCTGGAGTTTCAGCCGGCCTCGGTGGTGGCGCTGAACTTCACCCTGCAATTCATCGCCCCGGACCAGCGCACGGCGTTGCTGTCGCGCATCCGTCAGTCGCTGTTGCCCGGTGGTGCCCTGATCCTCTCGGAAAAACTGCGCTTCGAAGACGAGCAGGAACACGCACTGCTCACCGATCTGCACATCGCCTTCAAACGCGCCAACGGCTACAGCGAGCTGGAAATCGCCCAGAAGCGTAGCGCCATCGAAAACGTCATGAAGCCCGACAGCCTCGAAGAACACCGCGAACGCCTGCTGGCCGCCGGGTTCTCGAAAGTCGTGCCGTGGTTCCAGTGTCTTAACTTTGCCTCGTTGATTGCCTTGCCATGATTGATCTGTCCCCCCTCGCCCGCCGTCTGGCCGGCACCCCGCTGGCCGACTGGGCCAACACCCTGCAGGCACAACTCGACAAGAAAATGGAAAAGGGTCATGGCGATCTGGAGCGCTGGCAAAGCGCACTGGACGCCCTGCCGAAGATCCAGCCGAGTGAAGTCGATTTGCTCAATGGCCTGAAGCTGGACACCGATTGCGACGATGAAACCCGCGCGCAAATGCGCACTGCGTTGATGGGTCTGTCGCCATGGCGCAAGGGGCCGTTCGACCTGTTCGGCGTGCACGTCGACACCGAATGGCGCTCGGACTGGAAATGGTCGCGGGTCGCCCCGCACCTGGACCTTGCGGGCAAGCGCATCCTCGATGTCGGCTGCGGCAACGGCTACTACATGTGGCGCATGCTCGGCGCCGGTGCCGACAGTGTGATCGGTGTCGATCCGAACTGGCTGTTCTTCTGTCAGTTCCAGGCGGTGCAGCGTTACCTGTCCGAGCCGAATGCCTGGCACCTGCCCTTCCCGTTCGAAGACCTGCCGCCAAACCTCGAAGGTTTCGACACAGTGTTTTCCATGGGCGTGTTCTACCACCGCCGCTCGCCGATCGAACATTTGCTGGCGCTGAAGGATTGCCTGGTCAAAGGTGGTGAACTGGTGCTGGAAACGCTGGTGGTCGAAGGCGACAAGCATCAGGTGCTGGTGCCGGAAGACCGCTACGCGCAGATGCGCAACGTGTGGTTCCTGCCGTCGGTGCCGGCGCTGGAGTTGTGGCTGCGTCGTGCCGGGTTCACGGACGTGAAGTGCGTGGATGTGAGCACCACCACGGTCGAGGAACAGCGCGGGACGCAGTGGATGAAGTATCAGTCGCTCAGTGACTTCCTCGATCCCGAGGATCACAGCAAGACCGTTGAAGGGCTGCCGGCGCCGATGCGCGCCGTCATTGTCGCCCGCAAGTAAACCCCAGTCTCCCAAACACCGAATAAACCTGTGGGAGCGAGCTTGCTCGCGATGAGGCCCTGTCAGTCAACAGAGATGTTGAATGTTAGTCCGCTATCGCGAGCAAGCTCGCTCCCACAGGGTCCGTGATTAGTCTGATGGTTTGGCGCGCCGGGCCTTGAAGAACTCGCTGAGCACCGCCCCACATTCCTCCGCCAACACCCCGCCTTCATACAACACCCGGTGATTCAAAAAGCCCTGGGTAAAGAACTGCCCCTGGCTCTGCACGATCCCGGCTTTCGGCTCCAGCGCGCCGTACACCACCCGCGCAATCCGCGAATGCACGATCAGGCCTGCGCACATGCTGCACGGCTCCAGCGTCACATACAGCGTACTGCCCGGCAGGCGGTAGTTGCTCACGGCCTGGGCGGCGGCGCGGATGGCGACCATCTCGGCGTGAGCGCTCGGGTCGCTGGCACTGATCGGGCAATTGAAACCGCGCCCGATGATTTCCCCGTCCTGCACCAGCACCGCGCCCACCGGCACTTCGCCGAGGGCCGCGCCTTGGGCCGCCAGTGCCAGGGCCTCACGCATGAACTCGCGATCACGGCTGCGGTCGATGATGGCGGCGGGACGAATCTGACGCATCACGCCACCTCGATGGCGGCCATCAGGCCGGTTTCCATGTGGTCGATCACATGGCAGTGAAACATCCATACACCCGGGTTATCCGCCACCAGCGCTACCTGCGCGCGCTCGTTCTTGCCCAGCAGGTAGGTGTCGGTGAAATACGGAATGACCTTGTGCCGGTTCGAGGCAATGACCTTGAAACTCATGCCGTGCAGGTGAATCGGGTGCTGGTATTGAGTCATGTTCTTCAATTCGAAAATGTAGCTCTTGCCCTTCTCGAGCTTGGCAATCGGGCGGTCGGCGCAGGTCTTGTCGGTGATGTCCCAGGCCTTGCCGTTGATCTGCCACAGGCTCGGCGGCTTGCCGTTATCAACGTTGACCGATACCGAGCCGACCCATTCGAAATTGAAGTTGAGTTTCTCGGCATTGGCCAGGTCCGGCTCGGCGATCGGGTTGGCCGGCAGTGCCGGCGGCCACTCGGTCGGCGCATCGGCATTGGCCACCGAACGGAACGTACCCAGGCGTACCGGGCCGTTGCGCAGCGACAACTCCTCACCGGCCGGCGGGGCCTTGATCGCCAGGCAAATACGCATGCCCGGACCGAGCCAGTACTCCTTGCCGAGCGGTCGTGGCTCGACCGGGTTGCCGTCCAGTGCATAGATCTGCGCTTCGACGCCGGGAATGTTCAGGCGATAAGTCAGGGTGTTATCGAGGTTGAGCAGGCGTACACGGGTGATCTGCCCGGCCGGCAAGTCGATCACCGCTTGCGGCACGCCGTTGATGGTTGCCAGGCGCCCCGCCGTACCGCCACGGGCCGCTTCACGGGGAATGCTGAACTCGACGAAATTGCCGACGTCATCGACATGCCAGCTCTTGAGACTCAAGGTCTTTTCATACTTGAAACCGGTCGGCTCACGCTCTTCGATGATCAACGGCCCCACCAGGCCACGGCCGAGCTCTTCGCTGCTGTTCACATGCGGGTGATACCAGTAGCTGCCGGCATCCGGCACGCGGAATTTGTAATCGAAGTATTCACCCGGCAGCACCGGCAGTTGCGAGACGTACGGCACGCCATCCATTTCCAGCGGCAGACGAATGCCGTGCCAATGAATGGTGGTGGCGACTGGCAGGTGGTTGATGAAGCGTACCCGCAACCATTCACCCTGGCGCACCCGTAACTCGGTCCCCGGTGCGGACGGGCCGAACGCCCAGGCCTGAGTCTTGTGCCCGGCCACCAGCTCAACGTCCAGCGGCGCAGCGATCAACTCGTAGTCATGACCGGCGTCAGCATCGGCCATCTTGCCCAGCCAGTAACGCGACGCGCCACCGGCTCCGACACCAACGACAACAAGACCGGCCAGGCCACCGAGGATTTGGCGACGGGTAAAGGACATGAACTCAACTACCTCACATATCAACCACAGGCGAGGGGCCTGCAAAAGGCGAATACGATACACCTGCGGTTGAGAAACAGTAAGGGCAGCGCAGCGGATGGTCACAGGCCATGCGATTGCAGAGTTAGGGGCCGCCTCGCGACCCAGCAGGGCGATGCGCCGGTCCGACAAGCCCCCTCATCACAAAGGTCCGGTTATGGCTGAAGTCCGGTAATCAAATGCACAACCCCATCCTCCAGTAGCATCACGCCCGGCACCCCCGCAGCCGTTAGCGCCTGCCGATCCATTTGCACCACATCCCGCAACTCCACCCGCACCCGGGTCAGCGCCATCGGCTGTTGCGACTTGAGGTTATCCACACCGCCCAGCGCGGCCACGACATTCGGGGCCAAACCGCAAACAGGCTGAGCCACCACTTTCGGCTCATCCACCACCAGGTCCGGCGTCAAAGCTTTCCAGAACGCCCGCTGCATTTTCTCGAACATGCTCAGTTCTCCAGAACCAGTGAAGTATTGACCGTTGCCTCGTGGTGCTGCCGCAATGCCTCGCGTACCTGCTCGGCACTTTCCAGCCCCAGCACCTGCTGGGCGATGGCCTGACAATCCAGCAGGTCCACTTCGCGAACCGCCGCTTTGATCGCCGGAATCAACGGTACGCTCACCGACAGCTCATCCACGCCAAGCCCCAGTAACAGCGGTACCGCCAGTTTTTCCGAAGCCAGGGCGCCGCACACCCCGACCCATTTGCCATGGACATGAGCGGCTTTCACGGTGCTGGCAATCAAGCGCAGCACCGAGGGATGAAAACTGTCGGCCTGACTGGCCAGCCGTGGGTGATCGCGGTCCATGGCCAGGGTGTATTGGGTCAGGTCGTTGGTGCCGATGGAGAAGAAATCCACCTCGGGTGCAAACAGGTCAGCCATCAACGCCGCCGCCGGTACTTCGATCATGATCCCCAGTTTCGGCAGTTCCGTGAGCCCTGATGTCAGCGCCTCTTCTTCAAGCAGCTGACGGGCCAACCGCAACTCCGACAGCTGCGCGACCATCGGCAGCATGATGTGCAGGCGAGCCAGCCCGGCGCTGCTCAGAATTGCCTTGAACTGATCGCGCAACAGCTGCGGACGCTCCAGGCACAAACGAATCCCGCGCATACCCAAAAACGGATTGGTTTCGTGGTCCATCGGCACGTAGGCCAGCGGTTTGTCACCGCCGACATCCAGGGTGCGCACCACCAGATTGCGCGCGGGCCCCAGGGCGCGGGCGATGGCGCTGTAGGTGGAAGCCTGCTCGTCATGGCTTGGCGCATGATTGCGATCCAGATAAAGAAACTCCGAACGCAACAGACCGACGCCCTCGCCACCCAGCGCCATCGCCTGTTCGGCTTCGGCTAGCGAAGCGATATTGGCGGTGATTTCAACGTGATGCCCATCACGGGTACAGGCAGCCAGCCCTGCATTGGCCAGCTCGTATTGCTGGCGTTTCTTTTGCTGCTGACGATGGGTTTGCAACTGCTCGATGGCGGTCAGTTCAGGATCCAGCTGCAACTCGCCCTTGTCGGCATCGAGCAACACCCGCGTGCCGTTGGCCAGTGCCAGCACCTGAACCGGCAAGCCGCAGATCGCCGGCAAGCCGAAGGCCCGCGCGAGAATCGCCACATGGCTGGTAGCTCCACCGCCGACCGTGGCGAACCCCAGCACCTTGCGCGTGTCCAGACCAGCCGTTTGGGAGGGCGTCAGTTGCTCGGCAATCAGAATCGCCCCGTCCGGCAACTCCATCGCACGATCTTCTACACCGAGAATCAACTTCAGTACCCGTTGACCGACGTCGGCCAGGTCGGCAGCCCGTTCGGCCAGCAAGGCATTGCCCAGGCTTTTGAACAAGGCTGCCGTCGACTCGGTGGCCGCACGCCAGGCGAAAGCGGCGCTTTTGCCTGCATCGATCAGTGCCAGTGCCTGATCCAGCAGGCCAGGGTCTTCGAGCAGTTCCTGATGCGCCTTGAAGATGTCTGCCTGAGCGTCGCCCGTGGCGTTGTCACGCAACTGCTGCAGGGCCAGAACCGCTGCCGCCAACGCCCGGGACAGGTGTTCGCGCTCAACCTGAGGGCTGACGCCGGACTCACTCACCTCGAGGGTCTGCTCCGCAATTTGCACCACCTGGCCAAACGCCGACCCCGGCGATGCACAGACGCCGCGCAGCACCTTCAGCGATGAGGCCTCAGCAGCAACCGTCTCAACCTCTGCCATCACCGTCACGACTTCCCCGCAACCGGCGGCCAGCAACTCGGCCAGCGTCTTGATCGCCATTTCGGCATCCGCGCCCTCTGCGCTGACCTGCAGGATGTCACCATGGCCGGTCTGCAAAGCCATGATCGCCACCAAGGATTTGGCGTTCGCGCTGTTCTGCTGTTTATGCAGGCAAATACTCGCCGAAAAGCCTTTCGCCGCTTGGGCAAACACTGCCGCAGGTCGAGCATGCAAACCGTTGGTATTGGGGAGCGTCACCGGTTTGGAGAACAGCGCTTCGCCCTCCTCCGGCATCGGCTCATCGGCCGCCTCTGCGGATGGATTCAGACTCAGCAGCGGCTGACCGCTTTCCACCACACCCGTTTCGGGTGTCAGCCAGGTGAACGGCTCACCGCTGACCACCAGCATCAAGGTCAACAAACTGCGGGCGTTCAAGGCGATGTAATCGGCCTCGAACTCGATCAGCGCCTGCCCCACTACTACCCGCTGACCTTCCTCCACCAACCGGGTGAAACCTTTGCCGGCCAGGTTCACGGTATCGAGGCCGATGTGCATCAGCACCTGCACGCCATTGTCGTCGGTGATGCTGACGGCATGCCCACTGACCTGCACATTGCTGATCACCCCGGCCAGCGGTGCGCACAAGGTTTGCGAAGTCGGATCAATGCACAGACCGTCGCCGATCACGCGACTGGAAAACACCTGATCGGGCACCATGTCCAGCGGCATCAGCACGCCGGACAAGGGTGCCAGCAGTTGCAATTGTTGGGGTGTAGCCATGACGTCACCTGCTGTTTTGTTCTTTATAAAAGACGCTGGGATATTGCGGTACCGGGTAGGAGCTGCCGAAGGTTCGGGCCGCGTTCGGACGATCTTTTGATCTTGGTGTCCTCAAGGACGCCAAAAGATCGCAGCCTTCGGCAGCTCCTACAGGGGTATGCGTTTATTTCCACCAATACTCGACCTGCAATCCGACGTTCGCACCGTGTCGCGCCGTGCCGAAGGAACCGGTGTCGGACAACGCCGAACCCGCCGCCAGCTCGTTGGCCGCCCGTTTGGCCGCCTCGTTCCAGCTGGCATAGGTGTAGTACAAACGCACCTCGGGACGTTCCCAGAACCCCGGGCCTTTTGGCGACCAGGTTGGGACAAAGGAGAATTTACTCAACTTGCGCGTACCTCCTGGGGCCTTGACCTGATCGTGTCCCAGCTCAGTCACCAACTTGAATTGGTCGGTGATTGCGTAAGCCGGGCGAACACCCAGGGAAATCCAGTTCTGGCCGTTACCGTCCGGGCGGATATCCTTCTGATAGACCGCTTCGACCTGACCACCAAAACGCGGTGTCACTTGCCAGTCGAAGAATTCCACCAGCCGGTAGCTCTTGTTGCTGTCGTCCAGGCCCACATCGCCGGTGTAACCCAACCCGGTGCCAGGCCCTTTGCCGTATTGCAGCGCCAGTTTGTTCTTACCGCCGAGGAAGTCTTTCTGCACATGCTGGGCGGTGATTGCCCAACCTGCGTGCGCATCGCTGCGGCCAGGTTTTTCGATGTAACTGAGGCCAAACTCCAGCTCACCGCCGGGGTTGGTCTGAAAACCTGCGACGTTGAAATCCTGCCGGGTGACATAATCCTTCTGGTACAGGTTGTCCTTGCGCGAAAAGGCGTAGCTGTACTTCAGATCGCCGATCAGCACATCTTCGATACCGCCGCCGGTAGCGCTCTGGTTCCAGTAATAGAAGTCGGAAATGTGGATATCGTTCCGTTTGTAGTAACGCCGACCGGCCCACAGCGAACCGCCGTTGAGGCTGGGCATGTTCGACCATTGCGCGTACATCTGGGGCATGCGCACCGAGCCGTTGTCACCGTTGAACGTCAGGTCCTTGTCGTACTGGTTATACAGCGATGCCATGCCGTCGACGCTGAGCACCGAACCATCGTCCAGGGTGTACAGATCCTGGCGCAGTTCAAGTTCAGCGTACTGCTCACATTCGTTACCCAAGCGGTATTTGGTCTGCGCTCCCTGCAACTGGAAACACTGCTGCTTACCGCTGTTAACCGAGGTCCCGACGCCGCTACGCAAGTAACCGGAGAACTCCAGCGCCTGGGCCGACAGTGGTAATGCCAGGCACACGCCCGCCGCTACAAGGCTGCGATTTATTGTTGTTTTCAAGAACCACCTCATTATTCTTATTGTGTGATGCAGCAAAATCGGCGCGCAAAACTCCCCCGCGCAGCGTTCTGCGTGTTTTTTGAAACGGTGCTTTTATTGGTTAAGGGCTAGTGGTCAGTCAGGTGCAGCACGAATGACTCAAACGGCCGTAAAAACACCTGCTGATTGCGCAGCGGACAGTCCGGGTAGTTGCTGATCACCAGCCGTTGCGCCATCGCTTCACTGATCACCTCATCCGGCAGTTCGACTTCGCACGGCGTGCCGTAGAAGTTGTTCAGCACCAGCAAACGCTCGCCATGGCCTTCACGCACGTACGCCCAGATTTGCGTGTGCTCAGGCAATAACTGCCGATACACACCGTCGGACATCAGCGTTTCACGGCGGCGCAGGGCGATCAGCTGACGGTAGTAATGCAACACAGAATCCGGGTCGTCGAGTTGGTGGGCGACGTTGATCTGCGCCGCGTTGGCCGGCACCCCGATCCATGGTTCGGCAGCGCTGAAACCGGCGTTAGGCTCGGCGTTCCAGTGCATGGGCGTGCGACCGTTGTCCCGGGACTTCTGCATGATCGCCGCCATGTTGTCGGCGTCGCTGCTACCTGCCTCGCGCTTGAGCCGGTGAATGTTCAGGGTTTCGACATCGCGGTACTGATCGATGTGATCGAACCCCGGATTGGTCATGCCCAGTTCTTCACCTTGATACACAAACGGCGTGCCCTGCAGGAAATGCAGCGCCGTACCGAGCATCTTCGCCGACACCACCCGATGCTCACCGTCATGACCAAAACGCGAGACCACCCGTGGCTGATCGTGGTTACACCAGAACAGTGCGTTCCAGCCGCCGCCGGCCTGCATGCCGGTTTGCCAGTCGGAGAGGATGCGCTTGAGTGCGAGGAAGTCGAAATCGGCGCGAATCCACTTTTGCAGGTTCGGGTAATCAACCTTCAAGTGATGAAAGTTGAAGGTCATCGAGAGCTCTTTCGACTCTGGCCGCGAATAGCGGATGCAGTGTTCCAGGCTGGTGGATGACATCTCGCCGACGTTGATCAGGTCATGGCCTTCGAACACTTCACGGTGCATTTGCTGCAAGTAGTCGTGGACGTTCGGGCCGTCGGTGTAGAAACGTCGACCGTCGGTGTTGTCCTCGGGGAAATCCGCTGGTTTGGAAATCAGGTTGATCACGTCCAGACGGAAACCACCCACGCCTTTGTCGCGCCAGAAACGCATCATCTTGAAGACTTCGGCACGCACCTGGGGGTTGTCCCAGTTCAGGTCGGCCTGCGTGTGGTCGAACAAGTGCAGGTAGTACTGACCGGTCTGGGCCTCGTACTCCCAGGCCGAACCGCCGAACTTGGATTCCCAGTTGTTCGGCTGGTCGCGCCAGATGTAGAAATCGCGGTAGGGGTTATCGAGGCTGCTGCGGGCCAGCTGGAACCAGGTGTGTTCGATCGAGGTGTGATTGACCACGATGTCGAGCATCAATTTGATCCCGCGCTTACCGGCCTCGGCGATCAGCAACTCGCAGTCGGCCATGGTCCCGTAGCTCGGGTCGATGGCGTAGTAATCGCTGATGTCATAACCATTGTCGCGCTGGGGCGAACGCAGGAACGGCGTGATCCACAGGCAATCGACACCCAGCCAGTGCAGGTAATCGAGCTTGGCCACGACGCCGAGCAAATCCCCCGTGGGGTTGCCGGCGTGGCTGTGAAAACTCTTCGGGTAGATCTGGTAGATCACCGAACGTTGCCAGTCTTGCATGGCGGGACTTCCTCTTAAATTTGTGCCGGCCCCGTAGGGCGAATGCGATCTATCAGGCGACCCGATACCCGGGCCGGACAATCTTCATGCTCAACCCGCAGGTCAGAACAAACGGCACGACCATGGCAATCACCATCCCGATCACGAACATCGGAATGAACTGCGGAATGATCGAGATGAAACCGGGCAATCCGCCGACGCCGATCGCCGAGGCCTGGACCTTGTTCAGCGACAGGAAAATGCTGCCCAGCGCCGAGCCGATCAGGGCCGCATAGAACGGAAACTTGTAGCGCAGGTTGACCCCGAACATGGCCGGTTCGGTGATGCCGAAGTAGGCAGAAATCGCTGAGGTCGAGGCCATGCTCTTGTCCCGCACACTGCGGGTCATGTAGAACACCGCCAGTGCCGCGCTGCCCTGGGCGAGGTTGGACATGACGATCATCGGCCAGATGAATGTGCCGCCCTGAGTGGAGATCAGTTGCAGGTCGACCGCGAGAAACATGTGGTGCATGCCGGTGATCACCAGCGGTGCGTAGAGCAGCCCGAAAATCGCGCCGCCGACCATGGGCGCCAGGTCGAACAGGGTGACCACGCCTTCGGTGATGAGAATCCCCAGATGACGGGTTACCGGGCCAATCACCGCCAGCGCCAGCACACCGGTGACGACGATGGTAGTGATCGGCACCACCAGCAATTGCACCGCGTTAGGCACCCGCGCCCGCAGCCACTTTTCAATCACGCTCATCACGTAGGCCGCCAGCAGGATCGGCAGGATTTGTCCCTGATAACCGACTTTCTCGATCTGAAACATACCGAGGATGTCGAAGTACGGCAGGCTTTGCCCCTCCAGCCCCGCCACTGCTTTGCCGTAGTTCCAGGCATTGAGCAGATCCGGGTGCACCAGCATCAGGCCGAGCACAATGCCGAGGATTTCGCTGCCGCCAAAGCGTTTGGCCGCCGACCAGCCCACCAGCGCCGGGAGAAACACGAACGAGGTGTTGGCCATCAGGTTGATCAGGCTCCAGATCCCGTCAAGCTTAGGGTAGGCATCGAGCAGGGTCTTGCCCTCGATGAACATGCCCTTGGCGCCGATCAGGTTGTTGATGCCCATCAGCAGGCCGGCAATGATCAGCGCCGGGAGGATCGGCATGAACACGTCGGAAAATACCCGCACCAATCGCTGCATCGGGTGGATCTTGTCGGCGCTTTTTTGTTTAACGTCGGCGATGGTCGAGGCGGCGAGACCGGTTTGCCGGCGCAGCTCGGCGTAGACCTTTTCCACTTCGCCGGGGCCGATGACCACCTGGAACAGGCCGCCGGTAAAGAACGAGCCTTTGACCAGATCGATCTGGTTCAGCGTGGCGCTGTTGACCAGGCTCGGGTCCTTGAGGGCCAGGCGTAGCCGTGTGACGCAATGCGCGGCCTGCTCGAGGTTGTCGCTGCCACCGAGGTTGTGCAGCAGCTCAGTGACGATATTCGGATAGTCGTGGCTCATGCTTGTTCTTCCACTGTAGTTTTTTGTTATTGGCAGCACGCCGAAACGAAAAGTACTCGTCTGTACGAGTTATTGCAACAACTCGTACAGACGAGTTTGATCTTGTTTATCCTGAACCTGACAGGCAGCGATATTTCCTACATCCGAAGTCAAAGAAACCCAAAGCCGCATGGACAAACCCCTACCCTGCCCTTAAGGTTCGAAACCTTGAGCACAGCGCGGCATAGAGCCATCCCCATGAGTAAATACAACCAGATCTACAGCGATCTGCTTGCCAGCATCACGACCGAACGTCTGGAACGCGGCGCCCGATTGCCCTCCGAAACCGAACTGATGGACAGCTATCAAGCCAGCCGCGGCACCGTGCGCAAGGCCATCGAGCAATTGCAGGAGCGCGGTTTTGCGCAGAAAGTCCATGGCAAAGGCACCTTCGTGCTGTCGACCAACCCGATCGAATTTCAGCTCGGCGGTATCGTCAGCTTCCAGGAAACCTACCCGCGACTGGGCAACGACGTCAGCACCGAGGTGGTCGAATTCACCCAGATTCCCCTCGAAGGCCCACTGCTCGAACACATCAAGGCTGAAGAAGGCAGCCTGATCACGCGGATCAAGCGCGTGCGGCGAATCGACGGCAAACGGGTGATCCTCGACATCAACCATTTCGTCAGCGACGTGATTCCCGGCCTGTCCCGCGACATCGCCGAACAATCGATCTACGCCTTCATCGAGCAGACCCTGCAACTGCAAATCGCCTACGCCCAGCGCACCATCGAAGCGGTGCCCCTCAGCAAGGACGACCAGCAACACCTGGACCTCGACGGCCAGAGCCATGTGATCGTGGTCAGCAACCAGACGTTTTTGCAGGATGGGAGGCAGTTCGAGTACACCGAATCGCGGCATACGCTGGATAAGTTCTACTTTTCGGATGTGGCGCGGCGCTGAGACTACACGGTACTKAATCACCAATGGGCATAACTATGTAGTGCACATTCCTTGAACGAACGGGTCATCCTCGGCGCCCGTTACTCAAGGATAGAGAGCATGAACCCAACAGAAACACGCCCACTGCCCAATGCCGCCGACAAGGCAGCGCTCAAGGCGATCGCCACTCGCGTTATCAAGACCTGTCCCAGCCTGCAAGACACGGCGCATGAGGTCGCCGGCAACCTGCTGAAAAAATACGGCATCACCGGCCTCGATCCGGACAACGTGTATTTCCATCGCTTCGACGCAGCCCAAAGCAGCTCGAAAGCCTTCACCGGCTGGGAGCATGTCAACGCGACGCCGACGTCATCCATGACCCTCACGCAATTGGTGATCCACCGCTTTCGCGCCACTGACCAGGACAACGCCGATCTGCTCGACCTGTATGCCGGCTTCTATAGCGCCGGCCCGGGCGCGGGTAACTTCAATGAAACCAACGAAGTACGCCTGCATGGCAAGGACGTGTTGAAAGACTTCTGGAGCATCGATTTCAGTTCGCTCTACAACAAGCACCTGACGGCATTCTGGAGTGATTCCGGCAGCGATTTCCGCACGCTTGCCAAGTGCAACTTCCTGCTAAATGCCGTGCAGGCACGGGATAAACGCCAGTTGAGCGATGAGGATTTCCAGTTCGTGACAAATGCTGCGTTAGGTCCGATTACCTGGCCTGTCAGCCTGCAATTTTTACAATCACAACACCACGGCACCGACAGCATTCGAACCCTGGATGTCGCGGGATATGTCGCGACCACTGTTCTGCGTTTTGTGGCGCCCAAAGGTCGGCAGGTCGTTTACCTGCCCGGCAACAACGATCCCTTCCAGGTTCTGGAAACGGCAATCGACATGCATCACTGGGTGCTGCTGTGGATGGACAAGGGAGACGCGCACGAGTCGTACATGGCGCATTTTTCCCTGGCAGATCGTCAGGATATCGACACAAACATCACCGACCTGATGAATCGACTGGTCGCCACGTGGGGTAAATATGACCATCACCTGATCAACCAGAAAAACCAGGCCATCAGCGGTGACGCGTTCAGTTGGCTACGCGACTCGACAAAAGACGCCATGCTCGCCGAAGCCGTGCTTTCGCTGACCTCCAATGGCGATCTGCGCAAGAAGCTCTGGATCGGTTACCTCACTGCGAGTGTGAAAGTCTTTGGCCCGATGGCGGTTGTGGGATGGCCGGTCGCACTACCGGTTGTGGGCGCCAGCATCGCCAACATGGGGTTGAACATCGATCAAGCGGTCAATGCCAAAACTGCCGCAGAACGCAAGGCTGGCGTCCTTGGTGCAGTACTCTCGGGCATCGATGTGCTGTTTAATCTGCTCGTCCTCAAAGGGCCGGGTTCGCTACAAGAAGTCGGCCCCGAGATCGATGCGGCCGAAGCTCAGGAAATGGCGGAGCTGAAGGAGGGAATGCAATCGTCCAAAGCCCCCGAGCAAACACCAGCCGGCACACCGGTGCAACAGCTGGTCGATGTCGAGTCGGCCGTGAAGGTCCCGGACTCCTTCAAAATCGATGTGTCATTGAATGACGACACACTGATTCGTGAACCGGGCAAGCTACAAGGCACTTACCCACTGACCTCCAACCCTTCATCGGCCATCAAGATCAACGACAACGCTTACTACGTGCGCTATATCGATAATCTCAATGGAGGCAACCATTGGGCAATTATCGACCCGACCAATCCCCTGGCCTCCTCGGGGTCTATCCCTGTACGTCTGAATGCCGCAGGCAAATGGGAAATCCTCCCCCGATTAGGACTAAGAGGAGGCATGGACGTACCTCCACTCGCTGGCGCGTCAAATGAGCCTGTCGTCGAAGAGTGGGCGCGAACGCCCGGCATTCATGTCCCCGGCCTCACAGATCCCGAAATGAGAGCCTGGGCACTCGGCGGACCCGACGTGCTCTGTGTGTTCAGGAGGGTATGGACTGTCGGCTCGATCGACGTGCGCAGCGTGCTCGGGATCGATGCTGATGCCGGGGGAGCCCGTAGTAATTTCATGTCTGTCGATGACGAAGCTCTTACGACCGAGAGCGAATTCGAGTTGGCTCAGGAAGAATCTCGCAGCAATCTCATCAGCGATGCAAAAGCCTACTACGAGCTCAATCCCCCAACGCTTCGTCCACCGGTATTGTCTGAACGATTAAACACATCGACCGAGCTGTTCGATAGCGCATTTGCCGAAAAACCGGGACTCGTCGTGGGCGAGAGCCGCGGCAGCATCGGCAGCAAACAATTGCTGATCGAAAACATGCCCACCCTGGCACAGCGTGGCGTGAAGACACTGTACTTGCAGGAACTGCTGGCCAACGTCAACCAGCTCGATCTGGATACCTTTGCAAGAACCGGCGAAATGCCCGAGGAGCTGGAGAGCTACCTGAGAAAACTCGATATCCATGCCGGCAACGATCCCGAGGGTAAATTCAACCTGATGGAACTGGTGAAAGCGGCCAATGCCCAGCGCATCCGGGTTCAAGCCGTCGACATGTCGACGACCTTCCATATCAATGAACGCTTTCTTCTGCGTGATCCGAACACTCGAATGGCAAGGAGCTTTTTTGCCAGCGAGGTCATTAAAACCAATGAAGAATTAAACGGGCCCGCCAAGTGGATTGCCTTGGTCAATCAGGAGCATATGACGAGCTTCAGAGACTACCAGGGCATCAGCGAGCAGACCGACGCCCTGAGTATTCGGGTCGACGATGTAATACCGGGCCAGGCTCAACCCATCGATCTCGATCCAGGATTAGCGGTGGAGTATGACGACTATCCGGATTCCCCTGTTTCTGAAGTGGTGGACGGCCTCAGTGATTTCGGCGGGGTCGTAGCGCGAATCAAAGCCGACTGGCGTGTACAAATGCAAACGCCGTGGGCCTACCGCAGTTCACGGGACTTGCGAGCGCTGCTGCCGGATCCCGGGATGTTCACCTTCCAGCGTTACAGAAGTAGCCTGCTGGTGGTTTACCGCGATGCCGAAAATCGAATGGCAGACAGTGTGATCAGAATGACATCTGAAGGCAGGATGAATCTGGATACCCCGCTCAGGCCGTCCTACGACACCATGACGGTAAATAGCCTTGATGAACTGAAACAGGCATTGATCAAAAAAGGCATGCAGCCAATGGGATGGCCTGAGGTAACCGGCGAGGCAGAGGGTGCTGCCTCGGTGGTCGAGGAACTTGCCCAGGTAGCGCCTGAACTTCAGCGGTCGACCATCCCTCAGCACTGGCAAGCCAACGAAGTGCTGGAAGGGTTAACACCCGAATCAAGTTCTGGAAAATTCCAGGGCATCTATCGACTCGACTCGGAACCCTCGACCGCCATCATGCTGGACGAGATGCCCTATTACGTTCGCTTTCAAAGCGATGGTACCGGATCCGGGCACTGGGCAATCATTGATCCGGAGCGTCCATCAACGTTCGCTGGCTCGATTCCTGTTCGTTTGAATGCCGAAGGCGAGTGGGAAACGATGCAGCGATATGGCCTCAAAGGAGGCGGCAATACCCTCAGGGGAACGTCGCAAGCGGTGGTACAGAACACGCCGCCAGTCAGCGTGCGTAAACCCGTCACACAGTACGATGCCCCGAACCTATACAGCGTCAGGAGACTGGCGCTGGGCAAACCGGAAATCCATATCAAAATGATCCCGCAGGGTAATGGGCGTGTGATGCTTCTAACCCCCTATCAAGAATACATCGATGCCCGTCGGATCAAGCTGTCACTGGACGCCCGCAACTACTTTTCCCGCACCCGATTGTTCGCTTCCTTACCGGCACGCCCGGTCGTCCCCGTCGTCACGCCATCGACCACTGCCCCGGAACTGATCGAGAAAGTGTTCAACGCTGCACCGGGCCTGGTCATCGGTGAGAGTCAGGATCGCATTGCCAGCATGCGTTTTCTCATCGAGAACATGCCAGCCCTTTCCCGACAAGGAGTTAAAACGCTCTATTTTCATCGTTTGCTCAACGACTTCAGTCAACTGGACTTGAATGAATTCGCCAGGACCGGAGAGATGTCCGATGACCTCGAAAAGTACCTGCAACAACTGAAAAGCGATCCATCCGGGCAGTACACACCACTTGAGGTGGTCAAGACTGCCCGACTCAACGGGATTCGGGTTCAGGCAACGGATTGTCTGGCGAGCTACCGCTACCCCGGCCTTGCACTTCCTGACACCCAGGAGCAAGCCATCAAGAGCTATCTCACCCATACCATCATGGAGGCAAACGAATCGCTCAACGGGACCGGCAATTGGGTTGTGCTGACCGATCAGGAAAACACCAATACCTTTCGGAGCATGCCGGGCATCAGCGAAATCCACGGTGGTATCGGTCTGCGCATCGAAGAAGTGCTGCCTGAAAACAACTTGCTGATCGAGCTGGATCGAGGAATCGAAGTGAACCGCGTTACTCTTGCGCAAAATGCCCCCTTCAACGGAGATTCCGATACCTTATCCGCCGATCTGAGTTTGCAGATGCCACTGCCGCTGCTCGAAAGAACGTCCGAGGAACTCAACCGACTGTTGCTGCGCCAAGGCATGTTCACCTTTGAGAAGTCGAATGACGACTGGACGCTGGTTCATCGCGGCAGAGACGGCCAGATTGCCCGAACGCCGGTCGGGCGTACGGTTGACGGTGAGTATCTGATCGTCCGTCCGTCATGGACCGCCGTCCATCGGGTGCCTTACGCAAACATCGTAGAACTGTCCCGTGCGCTCACACGAACCGGCATGGTTTTCATAGGTCGCCTGCCTAACCCGGCACCCGCTCTCTGAAATGCAAAAAGCCCCCGATCTCTCGATCGGGGGCTTCATTTGCCACTATCGTTTTGAGCCTGGGTTCACAAGCTCAATCACGATCACTCCCACTCAATCGTCGCCGGCGGCTTGCTCGACACGTCATAAGTGACGCGGGAGATGCCTTCGATTTCGTTGATGATGCGGCCGCTGACGGTTTCCAGCAGTTCGTAAGGCAGGTGCGCCCAACGCGCGGTCATGAAGTCGATGGTTTCCACGGCACGCAGGGCCACGACCCAGGCGTAACGACGGCCATCGCCAACCACGCCAACCGATTTCACCGGCTGAAACACCACGAACGCCTGGCTGACCTTGTGGTACCAGTCGGCCTTGCGCAGTTCTTCGATGAAGATGTGGTCGGCGCGACGCAGCAGGTCGGCGTATTCCTTCTTCACTTCACCAAGGATCCGCACGCCCAGGCCCGGGCCCGGGAACGGGTGACGGTAGACCATGTCGTACGGCAGGCCCAGTTCCAGGCCCAGACGACGGACTTCGTCCTTGAACAGCTCGCGCAGCGGTTCAACCAGTTTGAGGTTCATTTCTTCCGGCAGGCCGCCCACGTTGTGGTGCGACTTGATCACGTGGGCCTTGCCGCTTTTCGCGCCAGCCGACTCGATCACGTCCGGGTAGATGGTGCCCTGAGCGAGGTACTTGATGTTTTCCAGTTTGTTCGACTGGGCATCGAATACGTCGATGAAGGTGCGACCGATGATCTTGCGCTTCTTTTCCGGGTCGGCTTCGCCGGCCAGGTTGTCGAGGAACTGATCTTCAGCGTTGGCGCGGATCACCTTGACGCCCATGTTCTCGGCGAACATGGCCATCACTTGCTCGCCTTCGTGCAGGCGCAGCAGGCCGTTGTCGACGAACACGCAGGTCAGCTGGTCGCCAATGGCCTTGTGCAGCAGCGCGGCAACCACGGACGAGTCCACACCGCCGGACAGGCCAAGCAGGACGTTGTCAGTGCCGACCTGGGCGCGAACCTGGGCGATGGCGTCTTCAGCGATCTTCGACGGCGTCCACAGGGCTTCACACTCGCAGATGTCGAGGATGAAGCGCGACAGGATGCGACCGCCCTGCTTGGTGTGGGTCACTTCCGGGTGGAACTGCACGCCGTAATAGCGACGCTCGTCGCTGAACATGCCGGCGATCGGGCAGCTCGGGGTGCTGGCCAGGATATGGAAGTCTTCCGGCATGCGGGTGACCTTGTCACCGTGGCTCATCCATACGTCGAGGCCGAACAGGCCGTCGGCGTCGATGTGGTCTTCGATGCCATCGAGCAGGCGGCTCTTGCCGACCACGTCTACGCGGGCATAACCGAACTCACGCAGCTCGGAACCTTCAACCTTGCCACCCAGTTGCTCGGCCATGGTCTGCATGCCGTAGCAGATACCGAAGACCGGCACGCCCAGATCGAAAACGGCTTGCGGGCAGCGCGGGCTGTTGGCTTCGTGAACCGACTCTGGGCCGCCGGCGAGGATGACGCCTTTAGGAGCGAATTCGCGGATCGCATCTTCGTCCATGTCGAACGGGTGCAGTTCGCAGTACACGCCGATTTCACGCACGCGGCGGGCGATCAGTTGGGTGTACTGGGAACCGAAGTCGAGGATCAGGATGCGGTGAGCGTGAATATCGAGGGCCATGATTCAGTCTCGTCTAAGTCATTCAGAAACAGTCGTGATTCAGAAACAACTCGGGGCTGAATAAAACAGCCCCGGTTGCTTAGCTTGTTGCTTGAAGGCTCAACCTACGCGGTAGTTTGGCGCTTCCTTGGTGATCTGCACGTCGTGAACGTGGGATTCGGCCATGCCGGCGCCGGTGATCCGCACGAACTCAGGCTTGGTGCGCATCTCTTCGATGTCGGCGCTACCGGTGTAGCCCATCGATGAACGCAGGCCGCCCATCAGCTGATGGATGATGGCGCTCAGGGTGCCCTTGTACGGAACACGCCCTTCGATACCTTCCGGAACCAGCTTCTCGGCGCCTGCCGAGGAGTCCTGGAAGTAGCGGTCGGAGGAACCCTGGGCCTGGGACATGGCGCCCAGCGAACCCATGCCGCGGTAAGCCTTGTACGAGCGACCCTGGAACAGTTCGATCTCGCCCGGCGCTTCTTCGGTACCGGCGAACATCGAGCCCATCATCACGCAGGAAGCACCGGCTACGATGGCCTTGGACAGGTCACCGGAGAAACGGATGCCGCCGTCGGCGATCAACGGTACGCCAGTGCCTTCAAGGGCAGCAGCAACGTTGGCGATGGCACTGATTTGCGGCACGCCGACACCGGCGACGATACGGGTGGTGCAGATCGAGCCAGGGCCGATACCGACCTTGACTGCGTCAGCGCCAGCTTCGGCCAGGGCCTTGGCGGCAGCGCCGGTGGCGATGTTGCCGCCGATGACCTGCACTTCAGGGAAATTCTGCTTGACCCAGCGAACGCGGTCGATCACGCCCTTGGAGTGACCGTGAGCGGTGTCGACTACCACCACGTCAACGCCAGCAGCGACCAGCGCGGCAACGCGGTCACCGGTGTCTTTACCGGTGCCGACTGCTGCGCCAACACGCAGACGACCTTGATCGTCCTTGCTGGCCAGCGGGTAAGCCTTGGCTTTTTCGATGTCGTTGACGGTCATCATGCCCTTGAGGGCGAACTTGTCGTCGACGATCAGCACGCGCTCGATGCGGTGCTTGTGCAGCAGTTCACGCACATCGTTCTTGTCGGCGCCTTCCTTGACCGTGACCAGACGCTCTTTAGGCGTCATCACTTCACGGACAGTGGCTTCCAGACGGTTCTCGAAACGCACGTCACGGGAGGTGACAATGCCGACCAGGTCGCCATTGTGCAGCACCGGAACGCCGGAGATGTTGTGCATGCGGGTCAGTTCGAACAACTCGCGCACGGTGGCGTCGGCGACGATGGTGATCGGGTCCTTGACCACACCGGCTTCGTAACGCTTGACCTTGCGGACTTCGGCCGCTTGCTGCTCGATGGTCATGTTCTTGTGGATGATACCGATACCACCTTCCTGAGCCATGGCGATTGCCAGACGGGCTTCAGTGACGGTGTCCATGGCAGCGGAAACCAGTGGAATATTCAGCTCGATGCCACGGGTAAGGCGGGTCTTGAGACTGACTTCGTTAGGAAGCACCTCGGAATAACCGGGCACTAGGAGAATGTCGTCGAATGTCAGAGCTTCTTGGCTGATACGCAGCATCGCGGGGGCTCCCGAGCGGGAAAATGGAAGCGCGCCATTATAGTCAGACACCCCCTCGGGTTCAATGTAAAACTCTATCTATTATCGACCTTATAGATATACGGAACATATCGCCCCTGTAGGAGCTGCCGCAGGCTGCGATCTTTTGATGTTGATTTTTAAAAAACAAGATCAAAAGATCGCAGCCTGCGGCAGCTCCTACAGGGGCATACGGCGTTTAGAGTTCGACTTTCACCCAGCTGACCGGCTGATCGAGCCAATCGGCGAATTCATCGATAAAGCTCTGCTTGAACCCGGCTTCGGCCCAGTTATTGAAGATGAAACCGAGGTTGGAGAAGCCGCATTCCTGCAGGAACAGGAAGCCGTTGATGTCGTCTTCATGCCCGCATTCGGGGCAGGTGAAGTTGTCGGTGCGCCCCGGCATCCAGTCTTCCAGGCTTTCGAACAGGGCTTCACCGACTTCCTTGCGGCACTCGGCGCAGCCCGCTTCTTCAAGGAAACCCTTGGCTGGCGTATAGATGCAGCGCTTGGTGATGATCTCCAGGCCATTGATCGGCTCGCCGAACGGCAGGGCTTCGGGGTGCAGGACCACTGCGCGGGCACCGTCGGCGATGGCGTGGGCCATGCGATTGCCGGTGCGGCCGCAAGTGGTCAGCTCCTCCTCGATGATGTTCTTGCGCACCAGCCAGCGCACGACGGCCCGGGCCCGGGGTTCGTGGACCGGCAGGGTGGAGATTTTCGGGACGATGATGCTTTGGGAGTTCATGGGTACAGGCCTGGAGCTTTAATGAAGGGTCTTGCGGGTAAATCTGATGCCGGTCGATCAACAACCCCTGTAGGAGCGAGCCTGCTCGCGATAGCGCAAAGCCTGTCAACATCAATGTCGACTATGAATTCGCTTTCGCGAGCAGGCTCGCTCCTACAGTGAATTGCGGCGAGCCCATAAAAGGTATAGGCCCGCCGGAGAGTTTTTTACAGTTCTACGACAACCGCCTGCGAAGCACGGGTCGCCTTGGCGCGGGCGGTTTCGATCGATTCGTCGCGGGCCAGGGCTACGCCCATGCGGCGTTGACCGTTGACTTCAGGCTTGCCGAACAGGCGCAGCGCGGTATCCGGTTCGCTCAGGGCAGCGCCCAGGTTGGCGAAAGCGGTCTGGGTCGACTGCCCTTCCACCAGGATCACCGCCGAGGCCGAAGGCCCGAACTGACGGATCAACGGAATCGGCAGACCGAGAATGGCCCGAGCGTGCAGGGCGAACTGCGACAGGTCCTGGGAGATCAGGGTGACCAGGCCGGTGTCGTGCGGGCGCGGCGAGACTTCGCTGAACCACACCTGATCACCTTTTATGAACAGCTCGACACCGAACAGACCACGGCCACCCAGGGCTTCGGTCACGGCTTTGGCGACACGTTCGGATTCAGCCAGGGCAATCGGGCTCATGGCTTGCGGCTGCCAGGACTCCTGATAGTCGCCCTTCTCCTGACGGTGGCCGACCGGCGCGCAGAAGGTGGTGCCGCCGACGTGGCGCACGGTCAGCAGGGTGATTTCGTAGTCGAAATCGATGAAGCCTTCGATGATCACCCGACCTTTACCGGCACGGCCACCTTCCTGGGCGTAGTCCCAGGCTTTCTGCACGTCATCGACGCTGCGCAACAGGCTCTGGCCCTTGCCCGAGGAACTCATGACCGGCTTGACCACACACGGGAAACCGAGGTCTTCGACGGCTTTGCTGTAGTCCTCGAAGGTGTCGGCGAAATGGTACGGCGAGGTTGGCAGGTCCAGTTCTTCAGCGGCCAGGCGACGGATGCCTTCGCGGTTCATGGTCAATTGCGCGGCGCGGGCAGTCGGGATCACGTTGAAACCTTCGGCCTCCAGTTCCACCAGGGTAGCGGTGGCGATGGCTTCGATTTCCGGCACGATGAAGTGCGGCTTCTCGGCTTCGATCACGGCGCGCAAGGCAGCACCATCGAGCATGTTGATCACGTGGCTGCGGTGCGCCACCTGCATGGCCGGCGCATTGGCGTAGCGGTCCACGGCAATCACTTCAACGCCCAGGCGTTGCAGCTCGATCACCACTTCCTTGCCCAACTCGCCACAGCCACACATCAATACGCGGGTCGCGGTGGGCGACAATGGAGTTCCGATACGGGTCATCTGAAGGTCCTCAAGGAGCGGATCATCGAGGGAAGCGCGCTTCCCATGGGGAGAAAGCGCGGCATTTTACATGAACTTCAGCTGACGACAGCCTGTTTGCGCAGGCGCCAGGCCATGATCAGCCACACGGCGGTGACCCCGGCGAACTTCGAACCCAGGGCGGTGAGGATCACCCCCGGCGTCAGGGCATCGATCATGCCGAAAAAGATAAAGGTATCGAGGGGAATACTCAGGGCCGAACTTATCCACAGGCGATCATGCAGCGCACGTTTGGTGATGCTGAACACCAGCCAGTCGATGCACTCGGAAACCGCGAAGGCCGTGGCGCTGGCCAGAGCGATGGACGGATCAGAGGTGACATAGGACAACACCAGTGCCGCCAGCATCGCCACGAGGGTGCCATGCCCGAAACGGGCTTGCACCATGTCGCGCAACACAAACACCAGCCCGCCCCAGGCCGACCAGATGATGTCCAGGTCCGGTGCGGTGGAAAAGGCATAGTTGATCAGCACGACGCTGCTGATGTAGGCGATCAGGAAGAACATGGGCGGGAAATACCTGGCAATTTGACGCACAGGATACTGTAGGAGCGAGCCAGCTCGCGATGGGCGTGAACGATAACGCGGGGAGTCTGGTTCCCCGCGGTGTTCTTGAGTCCATCGCGAGCAGGCTCGCCCCCACAGTCGACCGCATTCCCATGTAGGAGCGAGCTTGTTCCGGGGCGAATTCAGCTATCGGATTTGGAAGGGAGCATCCAGATCAACCCACTGGCCTTGGCCCGCTCATGACACAACCCCAGCACCTTGCGCCGCTCGTCGTTGTCCATGCGGCTCCAGCGGGTAATCTCCTCCACCGTGCGTTGGCAACCGGTGCAGATATCATCGTCGTCCAGCGCACAAATGCTCACGCAGGGCGATGCCACCGGGCGTTCGGTGGCGGTCATTGTTCCTGCTCGGCCAGATCGCGGGCATAACGCTGCGAGTTGTGCACGTAGTGAGCAGCGCTGGCCTCCAGCATCCTGATTTGCGGCTCGGTCAGTTCGCGCACCACCTTTCCCGGTGAGCCCATGACCAGCGACCCATCGGGGATCTCCTTGCCTTCGCCGATCAGCGAGTTGGCGCCGATGATGCAGTTCTTGCCGATCTTCGCGCCATTGAGAATCACCGCGTTGATCCCGATCAGGCTGTAGTCGCCGACGGTGCAGCCGTGGAGCATGGCGTTATGGCCGATGGTCACGCCAGTGCCGATGGTCAGCGGGTAGCCCATGTCGGTGTGCATCACGGTGCCGTCCTGGACGTTGCTGTCCTTGCCGATCAGGATCAACTCGTTGTCGCCACGCAATACGGCGTTGAACCAGACGTTGGCGCCCTCTTCCAGCTTGACCTTGCCCACCAGCACGGCATTGGGTGCGACCCAGCTCTGTGGATGGGTTTCGACGCGGGCGTCGCCCAGGCGGTATTTCATCTGTGTTTCCTCAAGGCTCAGGCGGGCTTTTTGGCCATTCGAACGATGGCTTCAGGTATTGATAAAGCTTTTAGGAGGCTGATGCAGGCTGATTTTTGCGTCATACAGCAGGTTGATCAACTCGACGATCATGATCGCCGTCAGCCCCCAGATCTTGTATTCACCATAGCGATAGCTCGGCACGTACCAGCTGTGGCCCTGATAATCGATGCGATGGGTATGTTCGCGGGGGTCTTTGCGGAAGAACTCCAGGGGCACGCTGAACACCGCGGCAATCTCGGCATCGTTGGCCCGGTATTCGACAAAATCCGGGATCACCCCGACGTAGGGCGTGACCTGGATGCCATGCAGGCTGATCAGCGGGCTGAGCGGGCCGATCACCTCGACCAGCCCCGGCGGCAGGCCGATCTCTTCTTCGGCTTCACGCAGGGCGGTGAAAATCAGGTCCGGGTCTTCAGGGTCACGACGCCCGCCGGGAAAGGCAACTTCGCCGCCATGGGTCGACAGGCCGCTGGCACGCAGGGTCAACACCAGCTCAGGCTCGTCACTGCGGGTGATGGGCACCAGCACCGCGGCCTCGGGAAAACGACGGTCGGTCTCCAGTGTGCGTGGTGTGTGGTTACTAACCCGATGCAGTAGCTCGTCCAGCATGAGTGTTCTCGATCTGTGCCCTACCCGGCATCATGCACCAATCGCTGCGGTCGCCCAACCCCCGCAGCAGCCCCATGTCGCGAAACGACAACTTGCCGACAGACACTGCCGCACGCCAAGATAGGCGCAGCATTCAGGAACCCCAGCATGAAATTTTGCAGCCAGTGCGGTAACCCGGTGACCCAGCGCATTCCCGAAGGCGATTCGCGCCTGCGTTTTGTCTGCGACAGCTGTCAGGCCATTCACTACCAGAACCCCAACATCGTCGCCGGCTGCGTGGCGACTTGGGGCACCCGGGTGTTGCTGTGCCGACGGGCCATCGAGCCACGTCGCGGCTACTGGACCCTGCCCGCCGGTTTCATGGAGAACGGCGAAACCATCGAGCAGGCAGCCATTCGCGAAACCGCCGAGGAAGCCTGCGCCCGGGTGCGCAACCTGAGCATCTATACCCTGATCGACGTGCCACACATCAGCCAGGTGCATGTGTTCTTCCGGGCCGAACTGGCGGACCTGGACTTCTCTGCCGGCCCCGAGAGCCTGGAAGTGCAACTATTCGACGAAGCGGACATTCCATGGGATGAGCTGGCTTTCCGCACGGTGGGTCGTACCTTAGAATGCTTCTTCGCTGACCGGCGGACCGAGGTCTATCCCGTTCGGTCTGAATCGATCCCGCCACTTGCTCAGCCTGCCATTATCTGATGTCATCTCGGCATCACACAAAGGCGCCGAAAGATCGCCCGAACGCGGCACGAGCCTGCGGCAGCTCCTGCAAAAACTTCTATACATAAATAGTCGCGACACCTCCTGGGGAATCGTTTCAATGCGCTGGTTGCTTGCCCTGTTCTGTTTGTCGTTTGTCACGGTGTCCCAGGCTTCTGCCGTGGAAACCCTGGACGGCAAGGTCATCGAGAAGATCCTGATTCTCAAGTCTTCCCATCAATTGCAATTGATCAATGACGGCAAGCCGCTCAAGACCTATCGCATTTCCCTGGGCAAGCGTCCCAAGGGGCCCAAGCTGATGGAAGGCGACAAGCGCACCCCGGAAGGTTTCTACTGGGTCGACTGGCGCAAGGTCAGCGACCGCTTCAACCTGGCGATGCACGTTTCCTACCCGAACATCAGCGACTCGGCCCGCGCCCGTCGTGAAGGCGTCGAGCCCGGCGGCATGATCATGATCCACGGCACCCCGGACAGCGAAGACACCCCGGAAGACCTGTTCCACACCCTGGACTGGACTGACGGCTGCATCGCCATGCGCAACATGGACATGCGCGAAGTCTGGAACCTGGTGCCCGACGGCACGATGATCGAAATCCGCCCGTAATCCCCCACGACCGTTGGTCGCCCGAAAAAAATAAATTAAAAAGATCGCAGCCTGCGGCAGCTCCTACGGAGTTGATACCAATCCCGTAGGAGCTGCCGCAGGCTGCGATCCTTGCCTTCAAAATCCCCACCTCTAATACCACTTCAAACCAACCCCGAGTCTGTGATTGACAGGCCGTTATCGCGAGCAGGCTCCCAGCATGTATCGCGATACTCCCGCCAAATCGTGGCATACATATGTACCACCACCTCCTCCCTCTTCCTCGCCATGCTGCCGGCTCTTTCTACCGACTGAGACCGTTTCCATGAGCACACCCACCCCCCCACCGTCTTTTGAGGAAATCAAAGGCTACCTCAACCAAATCGGCCATCACCTGCTCAACGCCCAAACCCCACTGCTGCCCGACCATAAACCCACAGCCGAACAACGCTACCTGGAACGCCTGGACGGCATCCTCAAGCGCTACCGGGAACAGTTCCTGAGCAAGGCAAAAACCAACTATCAAGGATTAGCCAACAACGACCTGAAAACCTCGGAAGGCCAGACTCTGCTCACCACTCTCAAGAGCACCTTGAACACGCATCTGATGGACATGGACCTGCGTGGGCAGATCGATGGCAGGTCACTCAAATCCTACATGACCTTCGAAGCCGGGTTCACCGCCCTGGAGCATGAGGCCAGGCTCGGCGTCCAGGATCGCCTGCTGCACCCACAAGAAGGCACGATGCTCGAAAGCGTGGCGCTGCCCCCAAGCTTGCGTCCAGGCCTGTACGCCTTGCAGTTCAGTTACCAGGCGCAACAGGTCGAGCTGGCCGGTGCCTTTGTCGCCACAGAAAAAAACAGCGTTGTGGTCAACGACCTGATGAGCGCGCAGGACGTCGGCCAAGTCTTGCTGTTCACACCTGCGCGAGGGATCGAATCGTTCAACACCCTGGCCGAACTCAACACCCACTTGCGGCAAAACATGGAGCACGCCAGCGGGCGCAGTGAGTTCATCGACAGGTTGCCCACGCGCTACCACGCCTTGAGCCCCGCCGGAATCTGGCCCCTGGAACTATCACCCATCGACGACCAGCCGTTGTTCGAACACACCGTCGGTGCACTGATCGCCAAGCGCACCCAGGATATCGACCGGGCCCTGAGCCTGGTGGACAACCCGCAGCACGACCCTGCCCAATTGATCGCGGCCCTCGACCGCGCGATCCGCAGCGCCCTGCCCGACCTCGGTGCCCGTCTGGAACTGCGCGCCCAACGCCTGCTCGAACGGTTGCTGCGCTACAGCGCACCCGATTGGTATCGCAGCGCCAGCGAGGCACACCGGGCCACGCTGGCTGAACATCTGGCCAGTTACAACCGGGCACGCCAACACCTGCTCGATCTGTTGGGCCCCGCCGCGAACCCCCAAGCCCTGGCCCGTTTTCAATGGCTGGAGCGGTTGAGCGATGACCTGGAGATTCACGACCTGAACCCGGAGCACCTACAGGTCAAAACCCAACGGCTTGTGCCCAGCGTCGGCCACTATGAACACAATCGCAACCTGATCGACCTGGCCTTGCGGGGCCTGCATACCGGCGACGAACTGCCTGGCTGCGACTTTCTGACGAAGACCACCTTTACGTATAACGGAGCGCCCTTGCCCGATGCGTACCAAGACCTGACCCCAGCGTGGATCGTGCAACAGTTGATGACCCTGCAACCTCGGTTCGACTTTGCACAGGTGCAACGAGAACTGCACGCCCGGCCCGAGTTCAGCAGCGCCATCGAGCAGATGCTCGACCAGCGGATCAACGCCCTGGCCTACACCGCCTTCCTGCAAGGCCACATTCGCGAAGACGACTACCAGGCGATCCAGCGCCTGCGCCAGGGTACCGATGCGCGACTGAGCGCGGCCACCCTGGGCGCCAGCGTCCTGTCGCTGCACGGTGCGCAACTTCAGGACCTCTGGATGATGCGCCAGACCGATGCCAAGGGGACGGTCAACCGCGTGCTGCTCTGCACCCCCGAGGCACCACAAGAGCACCAGTTCCAGGCATTCGACAGCGAGCTTGCGTGCCAGCAGCACATCCTCGGCTGGACCCTGGACAACGGCCTCAAGGCCCCACCCGGCACCATGACCGACTACTTGATCCGCCAGGTACCACTGCGCCTTCGCAACTCGATGAAGCACCTCTTGAGCGGTCTGAGCCTGAAGTTTCACGCCCAGGATTACAACAAGATCACGTTCAACGCTGGCAACTATCGCCAGAGCCTGAAATCGATGGCTGATCATGTACTCGCCACACGTATCGATAACTACGAATTCAATACGCCGAGTTGGTATCGCTCAGCCACCATTGATGTCAGGCGAAGGCTCTCGACCCTGGCCGGGGATGCAGAAGGCAGCTTGCAGACCTACAACGACCCTCCACAGTCCGAAGCCCGCTTCCAAAGCTTCGATGCCTACCTGCATGAAAAGGCCAGGGAGCGCTTGAACCAACTGCTGGGTCGCCGTCAGAACGATGTCGACCCGGACACCGTATGGGCCTATTCACCCTCCGCACTCGGCACCCGGACACCGGCGCCCATGACGTATACCCAGCTCTACCGTGATGGCTACGCCGATGGCGTCGGTTTTCTCGACGAAAAATTCTCCCGCTCGGCAAGGTACAGGGGCCCGCAAGGCGTTGACCTGAGCACCCTGAACGCCAATCCAGAAGCCGTCGCGCGCTCGGTCACCGGCGCCTGGATTGGCCAGCGCTACGTCGACAAGGTCAAGGCCGAGTTGCTGGACCCGGGCAGCCCGGCGTTTACTTTCAGGCGCAATGCGGTGCTGGCCATTACTCAACGACAGATGCTCAGTGCCGCATTGGAGTGTCGCCTGCAAGGACACATCGCCGGAGTTGACCTGCAATGGCTTGAGCGCTGCATCGCCAGTATGGGCGACACGTCGCTGGAGACTCGCGGCAACTACGCCATCCATCGCCTGCTGGTCGACGGCGAATGGGTCATCGACACCTACCTGTTCAGCCACGCTGACAACCCGGTGCTGCTCTATACGCCCCATGCCCCCGACGGCATCGCCTTTCGCGAAGCCAGGCAGTTCAATTACCTGCTGAAAAAACTCCCCGACTTCATCCGCTACCTCACCCTGCGTGTCGATGTTCAATCCCGGGGCCGGATCCAGGCATTTCTGGAGGCGGCCAAACAAGGGCTGCCTGAGGACCTGGATAAAACCACCCCCAGCCCCCCACGTTACGACTCGACCCGGGCACTGCCTCCGGTGCTTGACCTGCGCCGTTTGCTGTACAACATGAAGCTGCAACGCAAGATCGACGAAGTGACCGCCACCACCACTAACCGCACTCAGATGATCACCAGCATGCTCTGGACGTGCGTGGAGTTCGTGGCCGCCATCGCCACTGCGCCTTTCCCGGTTCTGAGCCTGAGTGTTGGCCTGCTTCTGGCTTTCAAGGACGGCATGCTCGCCCTGCACGCGTACAACCAGGGCGAAACCTCGGCCGCCCTTGAGCACTTCGCCGGGTATCTGTTCAACAGCGCCGGCGCCCTCTTCACCGACCTGCGTCCGGCCCTGCGCTTGTTCAAACCCATCGGCAAATCATCACGCCTGGCAGTTGCCAGCACCGAGCAAGGCCGGGCGATGAAGCTGATCAGCCAGCTGGAAACCGCCCCCTTGGCACCTGCAGGCATGCAACCGGTGTTGTTCAACGGCGAGGTGCTCTGGGCGCCGAAGACCCCGGATGTGATCGGCCGCTACTTGCTGTATCGCCACGACCCGGTCAGCGGCAAATGGGTCTCGACCACGCGCCTGGCCGCACCGAACGCCGAGGGCATCTGGACCCGCACCGGGGTTTCCGGCGGCGCGCCGAAATACCAAGCAGTGCCTGAAACCCCCGGGCCGTCAAAAGACTATGGGATGCAACAGAAGTACTGGAGCAGGCTTGAGCCGGTCATGAACCCGCAGATGCGGGCGCTCATGATCAGCCAGGCAGCCGATATTGACCAAGGTCTAGTCGACACCGTGCTGGGCAGTGCCGCCAATGAACTGCGTTCGTTACGCACGGTTTACCTGCAACAGGTCGAACGCCTGACCAAGGACGCGGACAACTTCTTCCTCTACCTCGACACGCTGCCCGCTCGCGCCACCGTGCCTGCCGTAGAGGCCAGTACCCCGCTGGCCCGACTGATCGTCAACGATGCCTTTGCCGGCAACAGGAACCTGGTCATCGGTGCCGTGCCAGGCTCCATCGCCAGCAAGCAGGCACTGATTACCAACATGAATGCCCTGGTCGAGCAAGGTTTCAAGCGCCTGTATGTGGAGTTCCTGCCAGGGGATGTTTTCAAGTTCAAGCTTGAAAAGTCCAACCAAGGGAAATCATGGCGGCACATCAAAGAACATTTGAAGGCCATAGACCGGTCCTTCGGCATCGCAGAAGACGCCGAGTACTCTTACTTGGCCCTCGTACGCAAGGCCAGGGAAAAAGGCGTGCAAATCAAGGCGCTGGACGCCTCGACCTCCTATCGACTGGACGATGTCCTGCTCATGGGCGATAGCTCGCCGACCACGCCCCAGCCCAACAGCCTGAGAAACTACTACTCGCACAAAGTCATTGAAGCCGACATGGCCGATGCACCGCACGAACGCTGGATCGCCCTGGTCGATCGCTCGCGCATGACCACATACAACGGGACACCTGGCCTGGCTGACTTGACCAATGCGGTTGCGCTGCGCATCGAAGACGTCGGCTTGAATCAACCGGTGGGCATCTGGTCAGACACCCCCGGCAAGATACCAGGTGATGCACTCGCCAAAGGTGACTACCACATGACCCTGCAAACACCGTACAAGACACCCGAACCCATCTCGGCAGCTGCCTCTACATCCGTCGTCAGCACTGGCCATTTCAACGACTTCGATATTGCACCGTCGCTAAGAGATGAGATCGCCCGCATGAGCGACCAACCGCGCGGCCTGGACTCTCGCTACGCACCGTCCCAGCCAACGCGAGCTGAAGCGTTCTCTGAATTCATCAAGCTACGCAGAAACTTGAATACCAATGCCAAGAGCTTCTTTGCCGACTATGTTCCGCCTGCCAGGCCAACGTTGCCAACGATCAGCACCAGCACCACGCCCGAGTCGTTCCTGAAACAAATCAGCGAAAGCCGCCTGCCGGGGTTGGTGATTGGCGAGACTCACTCGGCAGAGTCGGGCAAGGCATTTCTGATAAAGCAGATGAAGCAGTTGAAGCAGCAGGGCTACAAGACGCTCTACGTCGAACACCTGCTCACCGACCTGCACCAGGCTGAACTGGAGGTATTCCATCAAACCCAGCGGTTTCCCGACAACCTCAAGGCCTACCTGAAAGCCCAGGATCGGGGACATATGCCGTTCTACAATGGCTCTGACAACTACTCGGAAGTCATCCAGGCCGCCAACAAATATGGCATCCGCATCAGGGCGCTGGACTGTACCGCCAGCTATCACCTCAAGGGCTTGCCTGATCCGGAAAAAGCCCGCAACCAGATGTTCAACTACTTCGCTTCCCGGGTCATCCTGGCCGACCAGGCGGCACACGGCCCCCATAAGTGGATTGCCTTCATCGGCAGCGCCCACACTAATAACTACCAAGGCGCATCGGGACTGGCCGAAATCCTGGGCACGGTCAGCCTGCATGTCAGGGATTGCGCGCCGTCACTGTCCAGAGGCATTCACCTCGGGTACTGGGAAACCGATCTCACGGGGCCTGGCTGGAGGGCGATACGCAGTGACTTCAAACTGGAAGTCAGCAACGCCCGGCAACGAGTTCCCGCGCCCTTTGCACCTGTCGACAGGTCAAGATTACGCCAGGCGGGGCACTTCCTGATCGAACGCCCCTCGGCTGCCGAGACCAACCTGTTGCACCGTTCCCGCAGCGGTGAAATTGTTTCCACACCGATTCAGGTGGACGATAACGGATTGTTCTTTATCGACCGCTGGGACATGTCGACACGACACTTCGAGTACCAAAACATGCTGATCGAAGCACTCAAGGCAGACGTTCCCCTGACGCCAGCGCCGTAATCGGCGCCAGTCACCTATTATCACGTCCAACAAAAAACCCGCTGAAATCTCTTTCAGCGGGTTTCTCATTTCAGCAGCCAGGAAGATCAGAAATCCTCCAACCGCCACACTTCATAAGCCGGCGTCTCGTAGGGATGACTCTGTTTCAAAGCCGCCACCACCGAGCGAATCAACTCATCCGCCACCACCAGCTCGACTTTCCATTCCTCGACCTGTTCGACCTGCCCTGCCTCGCCAATGAACGGCTGACTGCCGTCCAGTGGGCGAAACTGACCCAGGCCCAACACCTGCCATGCGCAGTGATCGTAAGCACCGATCCGTCCGCCACCGGCGGCGAATACGGCACTCTTCGCGTCTTCGACGTGACTGGCTGGAACAAAAAAGCTGAGCTTGTACACGGCTATCAGTTAACCCACACGCGAGCATTACGGAACATACGCATCAGCGGTGCATCTTCGTTCCAGTCATCCGAACGCCACGAGTTCTGCACGGCGCGGAACACACGCTCCGGGTGCGGCATCATGATCGTTACGCGACCGTCGCGGCTGGTCAAACCGGTGATCCCGCGCGGCGAGCCGTTCGGGTTGGCCGGGTAGCTTTCGGTGACCTTGCCGTGGTTGTCGACGAAACGCATCGCCACACAACCGGACAGATCGGCTTCCAGCAGTGCTTCTTCGCTGGCGAACTCGGCATGACCTTCGCCGTGGGCGATGGCGATCGGCATGCGCGAACCGGCCATGCCTTGCAGGAAGATCGAGTTCGATTCCTGGATCTGCACCATGGCAACACGGGCTTCGAACTGCTCGGAACGGTTGCGCACAAAGTGCGGCCAGAACTCGCTGCCCGGGATCAGCTCGTGCAGGTTGGACATCATCTGGCAACCGTTGCACACGCCGAGGGTGAAGCTGTCGTTGCGTTCGAAGAAGCCCTGGAACGCATCGCGGGCACGGCTGTTGAACAGCGCGGATTTCGCCCAGCCTTCACCGGCACCCAGTACGTCGCCGTACGAGAAGCCACCGCAAGCGACCATGCCCTTGAACTCGTTCAGGTCGACACGGCCGGCCAGAATATCGCTCATGTGCACGTCGATCGCGTTGAAACCGGCGCGGTCGAACGCAGCCGCCATTTCCACCTGACCGTTGACGCCCTGCTCACGCAGTACGGCAACCTGTGGGCGAATGCCTTTCTTGATGTAAGGCGCGGCGATGTCCTGGTTGATGTCGTAGCTCAGCTTGACGCTCAGGCCCGGGTTGTCTTCTTCCAGCAGCACGTCGAACTCTTGCTCGGCGCAGTCGGCGTTGTCACGCAGACGCTGGATCTGGTAGCTGGTCTCGGCCCACTGACGCTGTAGCAGACGACGCTGGCCTTCGAATACGGTTTCGCCGTTGAAGGTGATGCTGATCTCGCCGTTGTTCATCGGCTGACCGACCACCGACACGCAGTCACCCAGGCCGGCAGCGCTGAACTGCGCAAGGATGTCCGGGGTAGCGTCCTGACGAACCTGGATCACGGCGCCCAGTTCTTCGTTGAACAGGATCGCGGCGATGTCGGCGGAGGTTTCCGCCAGACCGTCGAGGTTCAGGCTCAGGCCGCAGTGACCGGCGAACGCCATCTCGACAACGCTGGTCAACAGACCACCGTCGGAACGGTCGTGGTAAGCGAGCAGGTGGCCGTCGGCGTTGAGGCCCTGGATCACGGCGAAGAAGGCTTTCAGGTCTTCGGCGTCATCGACGTCCGGAGCCTGCTTGCCGAGCTTGCCGTGAACCTGCGCGAGGATCGAGGCGCCCATGCGGTTCTGGCCGCGGCCCAGGTCGATCAGGATCAGGTCGGTGGTGCCCTTGTCCATGCGCAGTTGCGGGGTCAGGGTCTGACGGATGTCAGTCACTGGCGCGAAACCGGTCACGATCAGGGACATCGGCGAAGTCACGGACTTGTCCACGCCTTCATCGTTCCAGCGCGTGGCCATGGACATCGAGTCCTTGCCCACCGGAATGGTGATGCCCAGCTCAGGGCACAGCTCCATGCCGACCGCTTTCACGGTGTCGTACAGGCGTGCATCTTCACCCGGGTGACCGGCAGCGGACATCCAGTTCGCCGACAACTTGATGTCGGAGATCTTGCCGATGCGCGAAGCGGCGATGTTGGTCAGGGTTTCGCCGATGGCCATGCGGCCCGACGCCGGAGCGTCCAGCAGTGCCAGCGGAGTACGCTCGCCCATGGCCATGGCTTCACCGGTGTAGACGTCGAAGCTGGTGGCGGTGACGGCAACGTCGGCCACCGGCACCTGCCACGGGCCGACCATCTGGTCACGGGCCACGAGGCCGGTGATGGTGCGGTCGCCGATGGTGATCAGGAAGCTCTTGCTCGCCACGGCCGGGTGATGCAGGACGCGCTCGACGCAGTTGGCGATGTCGAGGGTCGACGGATCGAAATCATCGCCCAGTTCGTTTTCACGAACCACCGAACGGTGCATGCGCGGGGCTTTGCCCAGCAACACTTCCAGCGGCATGTCCACCGGGCTGTTGCCGAAGTGGCTGTCGGTGACGGTCAGCTGCGGTTCGGCAGTGGCTTCGCCGACTACGGCAAACGGGCAACGCTCACGTTCGCAGATCGCCTTGAAGCGTTCGAAATCCGCCGGGCCGACGGCCAGGACGTAACGTTCCTGGGATTCGTTGGACCAGATTTCGTGCGGGGCCATGCCCGGCTCGTCGTTTGGAATGTTGCGCAGTTCGAAACGGCCACCACGGTCGCCGTCGTTGACCAGCTCCGGGAAGGCGTTGGACAGACCGCCCGCACCCACGTCGTGGATGAAGCTGATCGGGTTCTTGTCGCCCAGTTGCCAGCAACGGTCGATGACTTCCTGGCAGCGACGTTCCATCTCAGGGTTTTCGCGCTGTACCGAAGCGAAGTCCAGGTCTGCCGAGCTGGTGCCGGTGGCCATGGAGGAAGCCGCGCCGCCGCCCAGGCCGATCAGCATCGCCGGGCCGCCGAGCACGATCAGCTTGGAGCCGACCAGGATCTCGCCTTTCTTGACGTGTTCTTCACGGATGTTGCCCATACCGCCAGCCAGCATGATCGGCTTGTGGTAACCACGAACTTCGTCACCGTGCGGGGTGGTGATCGACTGTTCGAAGGTACGGAAGTAGCCGGTCAGGGCCGGACGACCGAATTCGTTGTTGAACGCAGCGCCGCCCAGCGGGCCTTCGATCATGATGTCCAGCGCGGTAACGATGCGCTCAGGCTTGCCGTACGGCACTTCCCACGGCTGTTCGAAGCCCGGGATCTGCAGGTTGGACACGGTGAAACCGGTCAGGCCAGCCTTTGGCTTGGCGCCACGGCCGGTCGCGCCTTCGTCGCGGATCTCGCCGCCGGAACCGGTGGATGCGCCCGGGAACGGGGCAATCGCGGTCGGGTGGTTGTGGGTTTCAACCTTCATCAGGATGTGCACCGGCTCCTGCACCGCGCCGTACTGGCGGGTCTCAGGGTCCGGGAAGAAACGACCGGCCACGGAGCCGACGATCACCGAAGCGTTGTCCTTATAAGCAGACAGGACACCTTCGCTGTGCATCACGTAGGTGTTCTTGATCATGCCGAACAGGCTTTTTTCCTGGCTCTGGCCGTCGATGTCCCAACTGGCGTTGAAGATCTTGTGACGGCAGTGCTCGGAGTTCGCCTGGGCGAACATCATCAGTTCGATGTCGTGCGGGTTGCGCTTCAAGCCGACGAAGGCATTGACCAGATAGTCGATCTCGTCTTCGGCCAGGGCCAGGCCCAGCTCGGTGTTGGCTTTTTCCAGCGCGGCGCGGCCGCCACCCAGCACGTCGATGGCGGTCAGGGGTTTCGGTTCGGCGTGGCTGAACAGACCGGCGGCCTGTTCGAGGTTGCCCAGGACGATCTGGGTCATGCGGTCGTGCAGACCGTCGGCGATCAACCGAGCTTCAGCGTCGCTGAACTGGCCGGCCACATAGAACGCGATGCCGCGCTCCAGGCGCTGGATTTTCGCCAGGCCACAGTTGCGAGCGATGTCGCTGGCCTTGCTCGACCATGGCGAGATGGTGCCAAAACGCGGCAGCACCAGAAACAGACGACCGGTCGGTTCTTGTACCGGAACGCTTGGACCGTACTTCAGAAGGCGCGCAAGCACCTGCTGTTCGTCGCCGGTCAGGACGCCGGTAACTTCGGCGAAGTGAGCGAATTCAGCATACAGGCCACTGACAGCCGGAACCTTCTGGCTCAGTTGCTCAAGGAGTTTGCTGTGGCGAAAGGCAGAAAGGGCAGGAGCGCCGCGCAGGATCAACATCTTCGGGACAGCCTCGGGAAGGGGTGTGCTTTGAGGCCGTGCATTCTAGCCTAAACAGCCCGCGACAGCACCCGAAACGCTACGCACGGTTGCACTCGGGTCTCGATCTGTGTTTCTGCCTCTAAAGTCAGGTTAACCGGGTGTGTGACAACAGCTTATTTTTACTGCGAAAAAATGCAGGCAAGGCCCATTTCTTGGGGGTTTCAGCCGTTTTTGTGATCTCTAGCAGACAACCCCCTCACTGTCGAGATATGGCGCCCGTGGTCCTTTGCGTATACTGCGCAGATGTTTTTCCCAACGGCTTTGCGTCCGCGGTACGCCAAATGGCTGATCGCAACCGGACTCTTCCTGATGCTCGGTGGCTGTGTTGATAAACCCAACACGCTCGAGCGCGTAAAGGAGGATGGTGTGCTGCGGGTGGTTACCCGAAACAGCCCCGCCACCTACTTTCAGGATCGCAACGGTGAAACCGGCTTCGAATACGAGCTGGTGAAGCGCTTCGCCGACGATCTGGGGGTCGAGCTCAAGATCGAGACCGCCGACAACCTCGATGACCTGTTCAACCAGGTCGGCAAGCCCAATGGACCGGTACTGGCGGCTGCCGGCCTGGTCAGCAGCGAAGAGCGCAAGAAGCAGGTGCGCTTCTCGCACTCCTATCTGGAAGTCACCCCGCAGATCATCTACCGCAACGGCCAGTCACGGCCGACCGACGCAAAGGATCTGGTGGGCAAGAAGATCATGGTGCTCAAGGGCAGCACCCATGCCGAACAACTGGCACAGCTGAAACAGAAATTTCCCGGCATCGAATACGAAGAGTCTGACGCAGTCGAGGTCGTCGATCTCCTGCGCATGGTGGACGAAGGACAGATCGACCTGACCCTGGTCGACTCCAACGAAGTAGCGATGAACCAGGTGTACTTCACCAACATCCGTGTCGCCTTCGACCTTGGTGACGCCAGCAACCAGAGCTGGGCCGTCGCGCCGGGCGACGACAACAGCCTGCTCAACGAAATCAACGAGTACCTCGACGAGGTCAAGAAAAACGGCACCCTGCAACGCCTCAAGGATCGTTACTACGGGCATGTCGACGTCCTCGGCTACATGGGCGCCACCACGTTTGCCCAACACTTGCAGCAACGCCTGCCCAAGTACGAACAGCACTTCAAGTCGTACGCCAAGAAAGAGAAAGTCGACTGGCGCCTGCTGGCGGCCATCGGATACCAGGAGTCGTTGTGGCAACCGGCCGTCACGTCCAAGACCGGCGTGCGCGGCCTGATGATGCTGACCCAGAACACCGCGCAGGCCATGGGCGTGTCCAACCGCCTGGACCCCAGGCAGAGCATCATGGGCGGCGCCAAGTACCTGGCCTACATGAAAGACCAGCTCGACGGTTCGATTCAGGAACCGGACCGTACCTGGTTTGCTCTGGCGGCCTACAACATCGGCAGCGGCCACCTGGATGACGCACGCAAACTGGCGGCCAAGGAAGGGCTGAACCCGGACAAATGGCTGGATGTGAAGAAGATCCTGCCGCGCCTGTCGGAAAAGAAGTGGTACAGCAAAACCCGTTACGGCTACGCCCGTGGCGGCGAACCGGTGCATTTCGTGGCGAACATCCGTCGCTACTACGACATCCTGACCTGGGTCACGCAGCCGCAGCTTGAAGGCGACCAGGTCGCCGAGGGCAAACTGCTTGTTCCGGGGATCGACAAGACCAAGCCGGCGCAGGAGCCTGCACCGCTTTAAGGCCGCCCAAATACCAATGTGGGAGCGAGCTTGCTCGCGATGAGGCCCTTTCAGCCACATAAATGGTGGCTGTCAGACCGCTATCGCGAGCAAGCTCGCTCCCACAGGATTTCGTGTCGTTCTTCAGGCCTTGGCAGCCGCCGCCAGAATCAGCGCCTTCATCTCCGAAACAGCCGACTTGAAGCCAACGAACAGCGCATGGGCCACCAGCGCATGGCCGATGTTCAGCTCGTTGATACCCTTGATCGCCGCCACGGCTTCAACGTTGTGATAGTGCAGGCCATGGCCGGCATTGACGATCAGGCCCTGGGCCAGGCCGAAGGCCACGCCATCGGCCACACGTTTGAGTTCTTCGGCGACTTCAGTCGGCGTCTCGGCATCGGCATAACGCCCGGTGTGCAGTTCGATGGCAGGCGCGCCGACACGGCGGGAGGCTTCGATCTGGCGCTCATCGGCATCGATGAACAGCGACACCTCGGAGCCGAGCTTCGACAGGCGCTCGACCGCCGCCTTGATCCGCGCTTCCTGACCTGCCACGTCCAGGCCACCTTCGGTGGTCAGTTCCTGACGGGTTTCCGGCACCAGGCAAATGTGCGCTGGGCGGATGCGTTCGGCGAACTGCATCATTTCTTCGGTGACGCCCATTTCGAAGTTCATGCGGGTTTGCAGCACGTCCTTGAGCAGCAGAACGTCGCGCTCCTGAATGTGCCGACGGTCTTCGCGCAGGTGCACGGTGATGCCGTCAGCGCCCGCCTCTTCCGCGTCCAGTGCTGCCTTGACCGGGTCCGGGTAACGGGTGCCCCGGGCCTGACGCAGGGTGGCAACGTGGTCGATGTTCACGCCAAGAAGAATACGGGTGCTGGTGGTCACGGAAAGCGCTCCAGAAGAAGAGAAAGTTCGGTGCACAGCATACACGGGGAATTTACGGCTTTCGAAACAACTCTCGGGAAACCAACGGTCGACCGCCCAAGTGAACGGCCAGCGCTTGGCGCATCAGGCGCTTGGCTGCCGATAAAGCACCCGGTGCGCTCCAGTCGGCTTCGGCCATGGCCAGCAGTTCAGTGCCATTGAACAGACCGGGTTGCAGCAGGTAGACACGTTCAAGCCCCGCATCCACTTGCAAACGATAGAGGCCGTCGGGGGCGATGGCATCACTGTGGATATCCGTGGTCAGTGAGAATCCGTATCCGAGGTCATCGAGCAGGCGCCACTCGAAGGAACGCAGCAACGGCTCTAGCGCGCGGCCCTCGGCCAAGGCGAGCAAAGTGGCGGCGTAATGATCGAACACGGCGGGGTGCGGATCTTCGGCGGGCAGCAGACGAATCAGCAGTTCATTGAGGTAAAGACCGCTGAACAGCGCCTCGCCATTGAGCCAGGTGGAAACGCCGGCACTTTCCATGCGCCCGACATTCTTCAGCTCACCCTTGCCCCGGAACTCCACTTCCAGCGGCACGAATGGCCGCGCCAAGGTCCCGGCCTTGCCCCGCGCACTGCGCAACACCGCCCGCAGCCGGCCTTGCGGCGTCAGGAAATCCACCAACGCGCTGGTTTCGCGGTAGGCGCGGGAGTGGAGGACGTAGGCGGGTTGGGCGAGGGGTTGGGACATGGAAATCGCAGGTCTCAATGAAGGAGCGCAGTTTTACATACAACCTGAAACCAATGTGGGAGCGAGCTTGCTCGCGATGAGGGCCTGATATTCAACATCAATGTTGACTGACAGACCGCTATCGCGAGCAAGCTCGCTCCCACAGGGGATCTTTGTTGATCCGGAAAACGTATTACAAGTCGCCATAACCCAACGAACGCAACGCACGCTCGTCATCGGACCAGCCGCCCTTAACCTTGACCCACAGGTTGAGCATGATCTTGGAGTCGAACAGCAGCTCCATGTCCTTGCGCGCTTCGGTGCCGATACGCTTGATGCGCTCGCCCTTGTCGCCAATGATGATTTTCTTCTGGCCGTCACGCTCGACGAGGATCAAGGCATGGATATGCAGGGTCTTGCCCTGCTGCTTGAACTCTTCGATTTCGACGGTGATCTGGTACGGCAGCTCGGCGCCCATCTGGCGCATGATTTTCTCGCGCACCAGCTCGGCGGCGAGGAAGCGGCTGCTGCGGTCGGTGATCTGGTCTTCCGGGAAGAAGTGATCGTTTTCCGGCAGGTGCTCGGCAATCACGCGTTCCAGTGCATCGAGGTTGTGCCCGTGCTGCGCGGAAATCGGGATGATCTGCGCATTCGGCAACTGTTCCTGCAACCAGCTCAGGTGCGGCATCAGCTCGGCTTTGTCTTCGATGCGATCGGTCTTGTTCAGCGCTACGATCAGCGGGCCGGTCACGTACTGGACGCGCTCGAGAACCATCTGGTCCTCTTCGGTCCATTTGGTGCGGTCGACCACGAAGATCACCACGTCGACGTCTTTCAACGCCGCCGAAGCGGTCTTGTTCATGTAGCGGTTCAGAGCCTTTTCGCCGCCCTTGTGCATGCCAGGGGTATCGACGTAGATCGCCTGCACGTCGCCCTCGGTCTTGATGCCGAGCATGTTGTGACGAGTGGTTTGCGGTTTGCGCGAGGTGATCGCCAGCTTCTGACCCAGGATGTGGTTCAGCAGCGTGGACTTGCCCACGTTCGGACGGCCGACGATGGCAACATAGCCACAGCGAGTTGCATTTGTATCAGTCATTGCCATTCTCCACACCCAGGGCAATCAGTGCTGCGGCGGCCGCTACCTGTTCGGCAATACGACGACTCACACCCTGACCTCGGCTTTTTTCATTCAGTAAGATGATTTCGCATTCGACGAAGAACGTCCGGCAATGCGGCTCACCCTGGATATCCACCACTTCGTAACGCGGCAGCTCACAACCCCGGGACTGCAGGAACTCTTGCAGGCGGGTCTTTGGATCTTTGTTGGTGTCGACCAGCGTCAAACCTTCGAACTCGCCGGCCAGCCAGGCGAGCACACGCTCACGGGCCATTTCCATACCGGCATCGAGGTAGATCGCACCGATCAGCGCTTCCAGTGCATCGGCCAGAATCGACTCGCGACGGAAACCGCCGCTTTTCAGCTCGCCCGAACCCAGGCGCAGGTATTCGCCCAAATCGAAACCACGGGCCAGAACGGCCAGGGTCTCACCTTTGACCAGGCGCGCGCGCAAACGCGACAACTGGCCTTCGCGGGCCAGCGGGAAGCGCTCGAACAGCGCCTCGCCAGCGACGAAGTTGAGGATGGCGTCACCGAGGAATTCCAGGCGTTCGTTGTTACGCCCGGCAAAGCTGCGGTGAGTCAGGGCCAGGACCATCAGCTCCTGATCCTTGAAGGTGTAGCCGAGCTGACGCTCTAGACGGCTTAAGGAGACGCTCACGGTTTACCCACGCTGAGTTCGTGGCTGGATTCCACCGCCATCGCCGTGAGGCGGCGCAGGCTTGGGACAATTAACGCTGTGTTCAAAAATAACATCCTGAATATCATTGTTTTCATGCGTCTGGCGCCCATTGTGCCGGTTCCAGAAATGCATTCGGCGCTGTGTTCAACAGCGCCGTGTCTGATTACTTGATCAGGCCAACCCGCGAGAAATTCGGCAGGTGGCTGAGTTTGGGTTCCGGCCAGCTCATCCAGACCGCGAAGGCCTTGCCGACGATATTCTTGTCGGGAACCATGCCCAGCAGATCCTTGGGAATGCTTGGATCATCCCAGTAGCGACTGTCGTTCGAGTTGTCGCGGTTATCGCCCATCATGAAGTAGTGCCCGGCCGGCACGGTCCACGAATGGTCCGGCATGGCGCGGTAGCGGCTCATTTCCTTGCGGATCATGTGCTCGGCCGCACCGAGTTTTTCCTTGTAGAGCTCAGCGCTGCCCAGCGTGCCCGGCTCGGCGCCGACCAGTTGCTCGGCAATCGATTGACCGTTGACGAACAGGCGCTTGTCGGCGGTGTAGCGAACCGTGTCGCCCGRCAAACCAACTACACGCTTGATGTAGTTGACGTTCGGGTCGCTCGGGTAGCGGAACACCATCACATCGCCGCGCTGCGGATCACCGACTTCGATGACTTTCTTGTCGATCACCGGCAAGCGGATCCCGTAGGAAAACTTGCTCACCAGGATGAAGTCGCCGACATCCAGGGTTGGCTTCATCGAACCTGAAGGAATCTGGAACGGTTCCACCAGGAACGAACGCAGCACCAGCACGATGAACAACACCGGGAAGAACGACTTGCCGTATTCAACCAGCAGCGGTTCCTTGCTCAGTTTCTCGACCACTGCCCCATCAAGCTGGCTCACACTGCCCTGATAGGCATTGATGGCAGACCGGCGCCGTGGCGCCAGGAACAACAGATCGAGCAACGCCAAAAGACCGCAGACGAATACGGCGATGACCAGCAACAGCGGGAAATTTAGTGACATAGGACCTAACTATCCAACCTGAGCACTGCAAGGAAGGCTTCCTGTGGAATTTCCACGTTGCCGACTTGCTTCATGCGTTTTTTACCGGCCTTTTGCTTTTCCAGCAGCTTCTTCTTACGGCTGACGTCACCACCGTAGCATTTGGCCAATACGTTCTTTCTGAGCGCCTTGACGGTTGTCCGCGCCACAATCTGCCCGCCAATGGCGGCCTGGATTGCCACGTCGAACATCTGCCGCGGAATCAGTTCCTTCATTTTCTCGGTCAACTGGCGACCTTTGTAGTGCGAATTGTCGCGGTGCACGATCAGCGCCAGGGCGTCGACCTTGTCACCGTTGATCAGCACGTCCAGTTTCACCAGACTAGCCGATTGGTAACGATCGAAATGGTAGTCCAGCGAAGCATAGCCGCGACTGGTGGATTTCAGGCGATCGAAGAAGTCCAGCACCACTTCGTTCATCGGCAGGTCGTAGGTCACTTGTACCTGGGAGCCGAGGAACAGCATGTCGACCTGCACACCGCGTTTTTCGATGCACAGGGTAATGACGTTGCCCAGGTGCTCTTGTGGCACAAGGATATTGGCGCGCACGATCGGCTCGCGCATGTCTTCGATGGAAGACAGATCCGGCAGCTTCGACGGGTTATCGACGTAGATCGTCTCGCCGGTCTTGAGCAGCAGCTCGAAGATTACCGTCGGCGCCGTGGTGATCAGGTCCAGGTTGTACTCGCGCTCCAGGCGCTCCTGGATGATTTCCATGTGCAGCATGCCGAGGAACCCGCAACGGAAGCCGAAGCCCAGGGCGTCGGAGCTTTCCGGGGTGTACTGCAGGGACGAGTCGTTGAGCGTGAGCTTTTGCAGGGCCTCACGGAAATCTTCGAAGTCGTCGGAGCTGACCGGGAACAGACCGGCGTAAACCTGCGGCTGAATGCGTTTGAAGCCTGGTAGTACATCAACGTCCGGCGTCGAGCTCAAGGTCAGGGTGTCACCGACCGGTGCACCGTGAATGTCCTTGATGCTGGCGATGATGAAGCCCACTTCACCGGCCTTCAGGTCAACGGTAGGGGTGTGTTTCGGGTTGAATACACCGACGCTGTCCACCAGGTGGATCTTGCCGGTGGATTTGACCAGGATCTTGTCGCCCTTCTTCACACGACCGTGGCGCACGCGTACCAGGGAAACAACGCCCAGGTAGTTGTCGAACCAGGAGTCGATGATCAACGCTTGCAGCGGATCTTCGTAGTTACCGGTTGGCGCAGGAATGGTGGCGACCAGGCGTTCGAGTACTTCGTCGACGCCCAGACCGGTCTTGGCAGAGCACTCGACTGCATCGGTAGCGTCGATGCCGATGATTTTTTCGATTTCTTCTTTAACACGGTCCGGATCGGCCTGTGGCAGGTCGATCTTGTTCAGCACCGGCATCACTTCCAGGCCCTGCTCGATCGCCGTGTAGCAGTTGGCAACCGACTGTGCTTCAACGCCCTGACCGGCATCGACCACCAGCAACGCACCTTCACAGGCAGCCAGCGAACGGCTCACCTCATAGGTGAAGTCAACGTGGCCGGGGGTATCAATGAAGTTCAGCTGGTAGTTGATACCGTCGCGAGCCTTGTAATACAGGGTAACGCTGTGCGCCTTGATGGTGATCCCGCGCTCACGCTCAAGGTCCATGGAGTCCAGGACCTGGGCTTCCATTTCGCGCTCGGCGAGGCCGCCACACATCTGGATGAAGCGATCGGCCAGCGTCGACTTGCCATGGTCAATGTGGGCGATGATGGAGAAATTGCGGATATGACTCAAATCACTCACGGATCAACACTCAAAAAGGCTGCAGGCATAGCCCGCCGAAAAATAGCCGGGAATTGTACCTGATCCACGGCGCAAGCGTCACGTTCGCAGGTCAGACGGTGCCTACAAAAACGCCCCGGTCTTGCGACAAGGGCGTTTCTATCGTCAAAGCGGTCGAAAAATGCCCGCTATCAGCCTGCTCGACGCAACAACCAGAGCCCCGCCACAGCACAAACACCCGCCGGCAGCAGCACCGAAAGCAACGGTGGGAAGCCGAATACCAGGCTGGAAGGCCCCAGCAAATCCTGGACGATACGGAAGGTGAAGCCCACCAGCACACCGGTGAACACACGCTGGCCGAGAGTTACCGAACGCAATGGACCGAAAATGAAGGAAATGGCCATCAGCACCAACGCGGCAGTGACCAACGGCTGCAAGACCTTGACCCAAAATGCCAGCCAGTAGCGGCCATTGTTCAGCCCCTGATCTGCCAGATAGTGGATGTAGCCCCACAGACCGCTGATCGACAGTGACTCCGGCACCATGACCACGGTGTTCAGCAACTGCGGGCTCAATGCGACTTCCCAGCGCTCGTCCAGGGTCGAAACCACTTCGGTGCTGCGCTCGTGGAACAACGTGGTCGTGACATCCGTCAACTGCCAGTGATCCTTGTCGAACTCGGCACGCTTGGCGAAGCTCGCCGACAGCATGTGCCGTTCGTTGTCGAAGCGATAACGGGTCACGCCATACAGGATGCCGTTGGGTTGCACCGAGTTGACGTGAATGAACTCATCGCCCTGGCGGTGCCACAGGCCGTGCTTGGCGCTTTGTGCATCACCGCTGCCCTGGGCCAGCGAGCGATTGGCCTGTGCGGTGGTTTCGGCAGGCGGCGCGATGTACTCGCCGACCAACACACCGGCGAGCATCAATAGCAGCATCGGTTTCATGACCGCCCAGACGATCCGGCCGATCGACACACCAGCGGCACGCATGATGGTCAGTTCACTGTTGCTGGCCAGGCTGCCCAGACCGATCAGGCAACCGATCAGCGCGGCCATCGGCATCATTTCGTACATCCGGCGCGGTGCGGTCAGCGTCACATAACTCAGAACATCGACCAGGGTGTAGGTATCGTTGACTTCACTCATCTCGTCGATGAAGGCAAACAGTGTCGCCAGACCAAGAATGATCCCGAGCACCGCCAGAATCGCAATCAACACACTGCTACCAATGTAGCGATCCAGCTTAACCACGGGCCACCTCCAGCGCGCTGCGGCGACTCGCCCTCTTCAAACGCAGGGGCTCCCAATAAAGCAAGCCCAGGCCAATGACCAGGAAAATCCCGTGCACCCACCACAAGCCCAGTACCGCCGGGATCTTGCCCTTGTCGAGGGCACCGCGAGCGGCAATCAAAATGGTCAGGTAAAGCATATAAAGAAGAATCGCCGGCAGTAATTTGAGGAATCGGCCCTGGCGCGGGTTGACCCGCGACAGCGGCACCGCCATCAAGGTCACGATGAACACCAGCAATGGCAGTGACATGCGCCATTGCAACTCGGCGCGCAGGCGAATGTCTTCACTGCCGATCAACTTACTGGTCGGCATCGCATCACGGTCGGTGACTTCGTCGCTGACGTCCGGCTTTGGCAGCAGCACACCGTACTCGTCGTACTTGATCGCCCGGTAGTCGGCCTGCCCCGGATTACCGTCATAGCGATAGCCGTTATCAAGGATCAGGTAGCGGTTGCCGTCCGGGCGAATTTCCTGACGCCCCTTCTCTGCCACCAGGACAGAAATTCCGCGATCCTTGTTGTTGGAACTGATGTTCTTTTGCGAGATGAACACACCGCCGAGATTGACGCGGTCATCCGTCATGCGCTCAGTATAGGTGACCCGGGTACCGTCACGCAGGGCCTGGAAGCGCCCCGGCTCCAGGGTATCGAATTCGGTCAGGGCATCCTGCTTGTTCAGCAGCAGTTGAAACTGGTTGGCCCCCTGTGGCGCCAGGCTCAGGCTCAGCCACGCCACGATCAGTGCAACCAGGGTGGCCGGAAACATTGTCATCCAAACCAGCCGCTGCTGGCTCATGCCGGTGGCCGAGAGCACGGTCATTTCACTTTCGAGGTACAGGCGCCCGTAGGACAACAGGATCCCGAGAAACAGCCCCAACGGCAGGATCAGCTGGAGGAAGCCCGGCAGACGAAAGCCCATGATCAGGAACAGCGACCCCGGATCCAGCAGCCCCGAGGCCGCCTGGGCGAGGTATTTGATGAAGCGACCGCTCATGATGATGACCAGCAGCACGGCGCTGACGGCGCTCAAGGTCAACAGGACTTCGCGGGATAGATAACGGAAGACGATCAAACCAGACACTCCAGGGTTGTCAGGCTAAGGCGGCCAAACAAGCAAACGTATCGGACAGCCCGCAAGGCAGAGCCGCCGAAAAAAGATGGCGCATTATCCTGTGATTGGGTGCACCTGTCACTGCGCAATGCATTGGGGGTAGGTGTAGGAGCGAGCTTGCTCGCGATGGTCGTCAACGATTACGCGATAAGCCTCAAACCCCGAGACGGCCTCAGGTTCTTCGCGAGCAGGCTCGCTCCTACAATCGTACAACCGAGGGTTGTCAGCCGCCGGTAGCGAGGTTCAAACTGCGGCCTTTGTCGCCGGTCGATCCCGGCGCCTTTCTTTTTATAGGCAAGTGACGCACATACGGTGTCGGGCGCTTGCGTGCTAACCATCAATTCAGGGACCCGGACATGGAACTGGTTGTAAAAAGCGTCAACCCGGAAACGTTGAAGACCGCCACGCTGGTGGTTTCCGTTGGCGAAGGCCGCAAGCTCGGTGCGGTGGCCAGACAACTCGACGAATTGAGCGGTGGCGCAATCAGCGCAGTGCTCAAGCGCGGCGACCTGGCCGGCAAGGTTGGCCAGAGCCTGTTGCTGCACAGCCTGCCGAACCTCAAGGCCGAGCGTGTGCTGCTGGTGGGCGTTGGCAAGGACGACGAGTTGGGTGACCGCCCGTTCCGCAAAATCATCGCCGGCATCCTCAACACCCTGAAAGGCCTGGGCGGCAGTGATGCGGTGCTGGCCCTGGACGAAATCGTGGTCAAGGGTCGCGACAGCTACGGCAAGACCCGTCTGCTGGCGGAAACCCTGATCGATGGCGAATACCAGTTCGACCAGTTCAAGAGCCAGAAAGCCGAACCCCGCGCCCTGAAGAAAATCACCCTGCTGACCATCAAGGCGGCTCAAGCTGAAGTGCAGCGCGCCGTGGCCCACGCCACTGCCATCGCCAACGGCATGGCTTTCACCCGCAACCTGGGCAACCTGCCGCCGAACATCTGCCACCCGACCTTCCTCGGAGAGCAGGCGAAAGACCTGGGCAAAGAATTCAAGGACCTGAAAGTCGAAGTCCTCGACGAGAAGAAGATCAAGGCCCTGGGCATGGGCTCGTTCTACGCCGTCGGCCAGGGCAGCGCCCAGCCGCCGCGCCTGATCGTCATGCAGTACAACGGCGGCAAGAAATCCGAGAAGCCGTATGCGCTGGTCGGCAAAGGCATCACCTTCGACACCGGCGGCATCAGCCTCAAGCCGGGCGCCGGCATGGATGAAATGAAGTACGACATGGGCGGCGCCGCCAGCGTGTTCGGCACCCTGCGTGCCGTGCTTGAGCTGAAGCTGCCGATCAACCTGGTGTGCATCCTGGCCTGCGCCGAAAACATGCCGAGCGGCAACGCTTCGCGCCCGGGCGACATCGTCACCACCATGAGCGGCCAGACCGTGGAAATCCTCAACACCGACGCCGAAGGCCGTCTGGTGCTGTGCGATGCACTGACCTACTCCGAGCGCTTCAAGCCGCAAGCGGTCATCGACATCGCGACCCTGACCGGCGCCTGCGTGGTCGCGCTGGGTTCCCACACGTCGGGCCTGCTGGGCAACAACGACGAACTGATCGACCAACTGCTGAGCGCCGGCAAGGCTGCCGACGACCGCGCCTGGCAACTGCCGCTGTTCGATGAGTACCAGGAACAGCTGGACAGCCCGTTCGCCGACATCGCCAACATTGGCGGCCCGAAAGCCGGCACCATCACCGCGGCCTGCTTCCTGTCGCGCTTCACCAAGAACCTGAACTGGGCGCACCTGGACATCGCCGGCACCGCCTGGACCAGCGGCGGCAAGGACAAGGGCGCCACTGGCCGCCCGGTTCCCCTGCTAACCCAGTACCTGCTGGACCGCGCCAAAGCCTGAAACCGATGATGGGCGGCGGCGTCACTTTCCGGTGACGCCGTTTGCCGCTCTGGAACCGCAATGACCAAAGTCGACTTCTATATCCTGCCCAGCGCCGATCCTTCGGCACGCCTGGACTTTGCCTGCAAGCTCACCGAGAAAGCCTGGCGCATGGGCCACCGCATCTACCTGCATTGCAGCGATGCGGCCCAGCGTGACGATCTCGATGCGCGGCTGTGGACGTTCAAGGGCGAAAGCTTCGTGCCCCATGGCCCTGCCGACAGCGAACCTGACGGCTTGATTGTTTTGGGGGTGGGCGATGACTGCGGTCAGCATCAGGATTTGCTGGTCAATCTCGACCTGAAAGTCCCGGCCTTCGCCAACAGGTTCGCCAGAGTGGCGGAAGTGGTGGTGGAGGATCCAACGATCAGAGCGGCCGCGCGGGAGAGTTTCCGTTTCTACCGCGAACAGGGCTATCCTCTGCAAGATCACCGTTTACAGCGACTCTGAGCCTTCCAATGGACACTCCAAAACCGCTGCAACAGTCCGCGCACCTGCTGGACGACCTTGAGTCGATCCGCCAATTGCTCGGCGATGACAACCTGCAACCGCCCCTGCTGACCGACACGGTCGAGGACGGCGACCAGGAACAGATTCCGATGTTGTTCGACGCCGTGAGCGAGCCTTCGCCACCTGTCGAACCAACACCTGCTGCTCCCGCCGTAGAACCGGCAGCGACGCCAGTCGCCAGCAAGAAGCCGGACGACTTGCTGCACCTGGACAGCGAATTGCGCGCTGCCGCGGAGCTGATCATGCAAGACGTGATCGACGACTTCGCTCCGCATATCGAAACCGAAATCAAACGCCGACTCAGTGCACGGCTTGAGCGGTTGTTGAGCCAGTACAACGACTGAACAGCTTGCGGTGGGAGCTCGCTCCCACAAAAAGCTCCCCGCCACAGGTTGAATCTTCAGGTACTGAGATAGCGCCCGATCAACGCGATCCCGCTGGCAAGTACCAGCCACGTCACCAGGCGTATGAACGCCTCGCGGGACAAGCGCATGGTCAGCCTTCGACCGAACCACAGCCCCAGCACCATGGCCGGCAACAGACAAACCGCCAGCGCCAGCAAGGGCAGATCGGCATACACACCGGCGATGGCAAACAGGCTCAAACGCACCACCGTACTGCAACTGATCAGCGCACTCTGGGTGRCCCGGGCCGCCTCCTTGGGCAAACGGCTGTTCAAATAGATCGCATAGAGAAAGCCGCCGCTGCCAAACAACGCGCCAAACATTCCGCCCACCGTCCCCATCGGCAGCGCCCATACGGCAGACAATTGCGTCGGGCGGGTTTTGATCCACAGGCTGTAAATCGCATAGGCGCTGATAAACACCCCCATCAACAACAGCAACAGATCGGACTTGAGGTTCAGCAGGAAAATCACCCCCAGCGTGCACCCCACCGCCATGCAGGGCAGTAACCGCAACAGCTCCGGCCTGGCGACATCACGCCGCGAAGGCAACAGATTGCCGAATGCCGCGACAAAATCGAGCAGCACCAGCAACGGCACGATCTTCGACAGCGGCATGAACAGAATCAGAATCGGCCCCGCCACCAGCGCGGTGCCGAAACCGGCGATGCCGAACACGATGTAGGCCAGGGCGATGCCCGATGCGATCACCAGCCAGTCCACCGCGCCAAAACTCCATTGACCCAACAAATCAACCAACATTTCACCCAATCCCTGTAGGAGCTGCCGAAGGCTGCGATCTTTTGATCTTGCCCTTTCAAGATCAAAAGATCACCCGAGCGCGGACCGAGCCTTCGGCAGCTCCTACAAGGGATCGTGCATTCAGTTGGAAAATGCCTTTAAACTGCGCCCCATGATTAAAGATCCCTTTTCAAGACTCGGCCTGGACCGTGAGGTCCTGACCGTCAGCCAGCTCAATGGCCGCGCGCGGGTGTTGCTCGAAGACGTGTTCAGCAACATCTGGGTCGAAGGTGAAATCTCCAACCTCGCCCGTCCGGCTTCGGGCCATGTGTACTTCACCCTCAAGGACAGCGGCGCCCAGGTCCGTTGCGCACTGTTCCGGCAGAACGCGGCACGGGTTCGCCAGGCACTGAAGGACGGGCTCGCGGTCAAGGTGCGCGGCAAAGTCTCGCTGTTCGAAGGGCGCGGTGATTATCAGCTGATCCTCGATACTGTGGAGCCGGCCGGTGATGGCGCCTTGCGCCTGGCCTTCGACGCACTCAAGGAAAAACTCAGCGCCGAAGGCCTGTTCAGTGCCGAGCGCAAGGTCCCGCTACCGGCGCACCCGCAACGCATCGGCATCATCAGTTCGCCCACCGGGGCGGTGATCCGCGACATCATCAGCGTGTTCCGCCGTCGCGCACCGCAGGTGCAGTTGACCCTGATCCCCACCGCCGTACAGGGCCGCGAAGCCACCGCGCAGATTGTCCGTGCCCTGAAACTGGCAGATGCCCGGGGTTTTGACGCACTGATCCTGGCCCGGGGCGGCGGTTCGCTGGAAGATCTCTGGTGCTTCAACGAAGAAGCCGTGGCCCGCGCCGTAGACGCTTGCGTGACGCCGATTGTCAGCGCGGTCGGCCATGAAACCGACGTGTCGATCAGCGACTTCGTGGCCGACGTTCGCGCGCCCACCCCTTCCGCTGCCGCCGAATTGCTGGCACCGGACTCCAGCGATCTGGTGCGTCGGGTCGAAAGCCTGCACCGACGGTTGGTGATGCGCATGCGTGACCGCTTGATGCGCGATCGACTACGCCTGGAAGGCATTTCCCGGCGCCTGCGTCATCCCGGCGAGCGCCTGCGCCAGCAAGCACAACGCCTGGATGACCTGGACATGCGCATGCGCCGCGCGTTCGAGCGCAGCCTCAACACCCGTCGCGAACGCTTGATCCGCCTGGAAACCCGTCTGGCCGCACAACATCCCGGCCGGCAACTGGCAATGCTTCGCCAGCGCCTCGACAGCCTGGCCGAGCGCTTGCCGCGCGCCATCCGCGAAGGGCTGAAGAACCGTCGCCTGCAATTGCACAGCCAGATGCAGACACTGCATGTGGTCAGCCCGTTGGCGACCCTCGGCCGTGGTTACAGCATTTTGCTGGACGAGCGCGGCAACGCGATCCGCAACGCTGCGCAAACCCATAACGGCCAGCGTCTCAAGGCCAAGTTGGGCGAAGGCGAACTGCAAGTGCGGGTCGAAGACAATCACCTGACGCCTGTCACCCTTTCTTTACTGGATTAATCTATGCCGCGTTTTCTCAGCGTCCTGTTTCTGCTATGCCTGACGTTCAATGCCCACGCCGACAGTTACATCACCCGCCTGCTGAACAAACCAGTGCCCGGTGGAGTTGCGGTGGTCAATCTAGGCCCGTCAGCACAAGCACCAAAAGTCAGTTACCAGGGCAAAGCCGTGCTGGTGGTCAAGGAGCAGGACGACTGGCTTGCGATTGTCGGCGTCCCCCTGACCGTCAAACCCGGCAGTCAGCAGATCAGCAGCGGCGATCRCAACCTGGCGTTCAACGTCGGTAGCAAGAAGTACCCCGAACAGCACATTACGTTGAAGAACAAGCGCCAGGTCAATCCGAACCCGGACGATCAGAAACGCATTGATCAAGAAATCCCTTTGCAACTGGGTGCCTACCGAAGTTTCAGTCCCAATACCCCCAGCAACCTGTTGTTGGACAAACCCGTTAACGGACCACTATCGAGCAAGTTCGGCGTACGCCGGTTCTTCAACGGCGAAGAACGCAATCCCCATGCAGGACTGGATTTCGCCGTGCCAACCGGTACCCCGATCAAGACCCCCGCCGGCGGCAAAGTGATCCTGACAGGCGACTACTTCTTCAACGGCAACACCGTATTCGTTGACCACGGCCAGGGTTTTATCAGCATGTTCTGCCACATGTCGAAGATTGACGTAAAAGTTGGCCAGCAACTGGCCCGAGGGGAAGTGGTGGGGAAAGTCGGTTCGACCGGCCGCGCGACTGGGCCGCACTTGCATTGGAATATCAGCCTCAATGAGACTCGGGTGGACCCGGCTATTTTCATCGGCGCATTCCAGCCATAAATGTCACGATGTGGATTGCGCATGACGAACTGTCTGCGCAATACCCATAAACAATCCCATAGAAACAGAAGATAAAATCTCGCAAAAAAAGACTTTTCGAGTATTCCTCTCAATTTTTTTCGACTGCTTGCCAACCTTCACCCCCGCGGTTAGGGTTGAAGGCATGAAAACCTCTCACACCCTCATTCAGCTCCGCCAGCACCGCAGCCTGTGCCTCGTCAGTGCACGACTGCCGGGCTGAATCGTGGTGCCTCGTCCCAAGCGTTACTCCAAGAACTTTTGATCCACCGGCAGGCCGCCTTTTTTCGGCCCACACAATAAGGATTTCCTGATGAGCATGCTCAAAGACCCGTCTTCGAAATACCGCGCGTTCCCGACCATCGACATTCCGGACCGCACCTGGCCGTCGAAAACCATCACCGCCGCGCCGATCTGGTGCAGCTCCGACCTGCGTGACGGCAACCAGTCGCTGATCGAGCCGATGGACGCCGTCAAAAAGCTGCGCTTCTGGAAAACCCTGGTGCAGGTCGGCGTGAAGGAAATCGAAGCGTCGTTCCCGGCCGCCTCGCAAACCGACTTCGACTTCGTTCGCACCCTGATCGAAGGCAAACACATCCCGGACGACACCACCATCCAGGTGCTGACCCAGGGTCGTGAAGACCTGATCGAACGCACCTTCGAATCCCTGCGCGGCGCGAAGAAAGCTATCGTTCACCTGTACAACGCGACCTCCCCTTCCTTCCGCCGCATTGTCTTCAACCAGGACAAGGACGGGGTCAAGGCCATCGCCGTGAACGCCGCCAAGCTGTTCGTCAAATACGCGGCCATGCAGCCGGACACCGAGTGGACCTTCGAATACTCGCCAGAAACCTTCAGCGCCACCGAAATGGAGTTCGCCAAGGAAGTCTGCGACGCGGTGATCGAAGTCTGGAACCCGACGCCCGAGCACAAGATGATCCTCAACCTGCCGGCCACGGTGGAATGCGCGACGCCGAACATCTATGCCGACCAGATCGAATGGTTCGGCCGTCACATCAACCGTCGTGACAGCGTGATCATCAGCCTGCACACCCACAACGACCGTGGTACTGGCGTTGCCGCCACCGAACTGGGCCTGATGGCTGGCGCCGACCGTGTCGAAGGCTGCCTGTTCGGCAACGGCGAGCGTACCGGTAACGTCGACCTCGTGACCGTGGCCCTGAACCTCTACACCCAGGGTGTGAACCCTGAGCTGGACTTCTCCGACATCGACGGCGTGCGTAAAGTCGTCGAAGAGTGCAACCAGATCCAGGTGCACCCGCGTCACCCGTACGTCGGCGACCTGGTGCATACCGCGTTCTCCGGCTCGCACCAGGACGCGATCCGCAAGGGCTTCGCCCAGCAGAAACCGGATGCACTGTGGGAAGTGCCATACCTGCCAATCGACCCGGCCGACATCGGCCGCAGCTACGAGGCGGTCATCCGCGTCAACAGCCAGTCGGGCAAGGGTGGTATCGCCTACCTCCTGGAACAGGAATACGGCATCAGCCTGCCGCGTCGCATGCAGATCGAGTTCAGCCAGGTCGTGCAGCGTGAAACCGACCGCCTGGGTCTGGAAATGACCGCCCAGCAAATCCACGCATTGCTGCACAGCGAGTACTTGCAGGCCAACACCCCGTACGCGCTGGTCAGCCATCGCCTGCAGGAAGAAAACGGTCACAGCGCCGTTGAAGTGGAAGTGGCCAGCCAAGGCCAGGGCGAGACCAACCTGCACTGGCGCGGCAAGGGCAACGGCGCCCTGGAAGCGCTGGTGGCCGGCTTGCCGGTACCGGTGGAAATCATGGACTACAACGAGCACGCCATCGGCGCGGGCACCAATGCCAAGGCCGCGGCCTACATTGAACTGCGTGTGAACGGTGAACGTGCGGTGCATGGCGTCGGCATCGACGAAAACATCACCACCGCCAGCTTCAAGGCCCTGTTCAGTGCGCTGAACCGTTCGCTGAGCCAGCCGGAAGCGAAAGCTGCCTAAGCGTCGCTGAAATGCAAAAGGCCTCAAGGTGCGAACCTTGGGGCCTTTTTATTTGTCTGCCTGTTTTTGTGTTGATTGTCCCGGCCCCATCGCGAGCAAGCTCGCTCCCACATTTGATCGGTGTGAACGCGGTCACTGTGGGAGCGAGCTTGCTCGCGATGAGGCCCTGTCAGACAGTAAAGATCTCAGGTGAACTCGAAGGTATCGGCATCCAGATTCGCCGGAAACCGCGTGCGATACGCCGCCAGCTCCACCGCATCCAAAGTCACCTTGAACACCCCATCAGCCTCTCCCGCACTGAGCAACGTCTCACCCTGGAAATCCAGCACCTGGCTGTCACCGGTGTACGCGAAGCCTTTGCCATCCGTGCCAATGCGGTTCACTGCTGCCACATAGCACAGGTTCTCGATCGCCCGCGCCGGCAGCAGGCGGTTCCAGTGCTGGCGCCGTGCTCCTGGCCAGTTGGCGGTGTACAGCAGCAGATCAGTGTCCTGGGCGTCACGACTCCACACCGGGAAACGCAAGTCGTAGCAAATCAGCGGTCGCACGCGCCAGCCCTTGAGCTCGAACTGCACCTGGCGCTCGCCGGGGGTGTAGTGGTTGTGCTCGCCGGCCATGCGGAACAGATGACGCTTGTCGTAATGCAGCACCTCACCGTCCGGTCGCGCCCACAGAAGGCGATTGCGATGGCTGCCATCGGCTGCCTGAACGATCACGCTGCCGGTAATCACCGCATCAAGTTTCGCCGCCTGAGCCCGCAGCCATTTGCTGGTCGGACCATTTTCCGCTTCAGCGAGGGTTTCGGACTCCATGGAAAAACCGGTGGTGAACATCTCCGGCAGGATGATCAGGTCAGCGCCACGAGCCTGCTCCAGCAATGGCTCGAAATGCTCCAGATTGGCCTGACGGTCGTGCCAGGCCAGGGACGTCTGGATCAGCGCCACGTTCAGATTGGGCAATGCACTCAGATCACGCATAGTTTTTCCGCTGCTTCCCGCAGGGTCTCCTCACGCTTGGCAAAGCACAGCCGCACCAGGCGCTGGCCGACCGGTGGCGCCTGGTAGAACACCGAGATCGGGATACTGGCCACGCCATGCTCGCGCGTCATCCACAGGGCCATCTCGACGTCATTGAGGTCCGGGCGGATCTGCGAGTAATCGACCAACTGGAAATAGGTGCCGGTCACCCGGGTGAAACTGAAACGCGACGGCGCCAGCAGATCACAGAACAAATCGCGCTTGGCCTGATAAAAACCCGGCAGCTCTTCGACGTGTTCCGGGTGTTCGGCCATGAAGTCGGCCAAGGCATATTGCAGCGGCGTCACACCACAAAAATTCACGTACTGGTGCACCTTACGCAATTCCGCCGTCAGGGCCGGTGGTGCGACCACATAGCCGGTTTTCCAGCCTGTGACGTGGTAGGTCTTGCCGAACGAACTGACCACGAATGCGCGCTGATACAGCTCCTCATGGGCCAGCACGCTGACGTGGGGCACACCGTCGAACACCAGGTGCTCGTAGACTTCGTCGCTGATCACATAAATGTCGCGATCGCGGATCAAGGCTGCCAACTGGTCGAGTTCGGCACGGCTGATCAACGCACCACTCGGGTTGTGCGGGGTGTTGAGAATGATCATCCGCGTGCGCGGGCTCAGTGCCTGGGCAAGCTTCTCGAAGTCGATACTGAAGTCGTTCAGGCCCAGTTGCACATGCACGCAACGACCGCCGGCCAGCTCTACCGAAGGCTCGTAGCTGTCGTAGGCCGGGTCAAACACAATGACTTCGTCACCGCTGTGGATAACCGCCTGAATGGCACAGAAAATCGCCTCGGTCGCGCCGGGGGTGACCGTCACTTCAGTATCCACATCCACCTGCGCGCCATAACTGCGGGCGATCTTCGCCGCGATCTGCTGACGCAACACCGGCAGCCCGGTCATTGGCGAATATTGGTTATGGCCGCTGGCGATATGCCGGCCGACCGCATCGCACAGGGCCTGCGGGGCCGCGAAATCGGGAAAACCCTGGGACAGATTGAGCGCGCCGGTCTGTGCCGCGAGCTGAGACATCTGAGTGAAGATAGTGATGCCGACATTCGGCAGCTTGCTGGTGATCATCGGTGGTTCCCTGCTCTACACCCGGCTCTACGGCGGCGCGGGGAGTCCGAGGATAGCCCAAACGGCGCCCATAAAAAAAGGGCGCTCTGGTGAGCCCCCTCTTTAAATCCGGTCCTGTAGGAGCTGCCGCAGGCTGCGATCTTTTGATCTTGTCTTTAAAGCAAAATCAAAAG